>DAHXOD010000229.1 GCA_027365055.1 bacterium | reverse complement strand
CGTGCCCGACCGCCGGGACGACGGCACCAACGTCGTCAACCTACCGGCTGGATGTGGTTTCCGGTTCTCCTACGGGCCGGGGTCCTTCCAACGCCATCTCGGCGAGTGCTCGCGCATCGGGATGCCGGTCAGTGTCCTGCGCTCCCCTGCTCTTGCATTCGACGTGGACTGGCCCGCGGACCTGCGCTGGGTGTGAGCGAGGCGGCGGGTGTGAGCGAGGCGACTCCGGGGCGCCGGGGAATAGTGCTCCCGGTCAACGATCTATTCGGATCGGGACCGATCACCACCGATCTCCCGACGCCTGCTAGAGCGCTCGCCGTCGGCGCACACCCCGACGACATCGAATTCGGCTGCGGGGGAACGCTGGCAAAGTGGGCCGGGGCCGGGTGCGAGATACACCACCTCGTCCTCACCGATGGATCCAAGGGAACTTGGGACCCCGACAGCGATCCGGCTGCGCTCGTCGCCACCCGGCAGGAGGAGCAGCGCGAAGCTGCGCGCCTCCTCGGGGGTGGCGAGGTCGGCTTTCTGGGCTACCCC
>DAHXOD010000228.1 GCA_027365055.1 bacterium | reverse complement strand
GTTGATTTTTTCACTACCTGAGAGTTTGCGGGATTGTGCGGATTTGGCTCTCGGACCTTGAGATGGGGACTTCCGAAATTCATCCTCAAGACATTGTCGGCGCTTAAACGGACGAACCACACGAGTTCCCCCTTCATCTGAAGCAACAACTCTTGTACCTTCGACGCCTCGGCGCGGTGGTCGGTTCCGTGGAGCATCTGGGCCATAGTGCTTTCTTCCATCTCAAGGATTACGCCGAGCATCCCAGGGGCCGCCATGGTCATCCTTGAACGCCATCGCGGGGCGGGGGCCTTCCGTCGGCACTGCCGAGGGAGAGAAGTTTTTTGGTTCTTTTTTTCAAAAAAGAACAAATCTTTCTCACTGGCGGCGGGCAAGGCGCTTCACTCCGGTTTCTTCGGCGAGCAGGACGAGATCGGCGCGGCCAAGAAAAAACCCGGTCTCGACGACGCCGACGAGACGGCGGAGTGCCTCATCGAGCGGGGCCGGGGCAGGGACGGTGCCGAAATCGCAATCGAGGATGAAATTGCCGCCGTCACTGCG
>DAHXOD010000227.1 GCA_027365055.1 bacterium | reverse complement strand
GCACTCCGTAAGGGATGGCCTTGCCCATCTCGGGATCAGGGAAGTCGTGCACCCCTACTCGCGTCGGGCTGCCCGCCGGCTCCCATTCGGCGCCGACATTGGCGTAGTCGCCGACGTTCTCCTTCTTCTTGCAGTCGATGCTGATCACCGGCTGGCCCGAGCCGAGGTGCTCGGCCGCTCGGTCGTTGATGTAACGGAACTGCCCGTCGCGGTCGGGGTGCTGGGCGCCCTCGGTCACCTTGGCGTTGCCCCGCAGCGAGTACCCGAGTGCGTGCAAGAGGCGCAGGACCGTGCGCGACGACACCTCGTAACCCTGGCGGGTGAGCTCTTTGGCCAGGGTCGTGGACGACTTGGACGTCCAGCGCAGCAGCGACATCGGGTTGCCACGGGTCTCGGGGCCGACCAGCTCGTCGAGTGCCTCCAAGAGGCCCGGCTGCTTTTCGATGAGCGGCTTGTCCCCGCCGCCCACCGCCCGCAGGCGGCGCGTCGGCTCGATGCCCGCTTGGACCTCGCGCTCGGCCTTGATGACGGTGTTGCGGCT
>DAHXOD010000226.1 GCA_027365055.1 bacterium | reverse complement strand
TAGCTTTGGTCTGCCCAAAGCTCGACGGTTCGGCCGTCGGTCCCCTGTAGACGCGCCCAACTTGTGGCATCATCAGTTGAGTGAACGGCGAAGGTCGTGTCGAGCACGCGTTCCCCGATGGGCCGTGGCAGCGCAAGATTTGCAGCGGAGCTATCTTCATCGTTGGCAAGACTCTCGATATCAGAAGCCGTAGCGGAGAAGATCGCTCGGTCGATGATCTCGTCTTTGCCCGGGGAGAGGGAGGGATGATGACCGAGGGCAAACGGACAGGCTTCGGAGCTACGATTGGACACCTCGGTGGTGATCGTGAGTCCTTCGGTCGACAGCTGGTAATGCAATTGGACGAAGAGACGGAATGGATACCACGGTGCAGGGTGCAGGGTTGTCTGCAACGTTGCAGAACTCTGTGTGAGTCGTGTGGCGTCAAACGGGTGCCAACGTATGAGACCATGTATTGCGTTGCCCGCTTCGACCTCAGTTAAGGGCAACAGATAGTCTTGGTCGTGGAATCGATACCTTCCACCGAATACGCGGTTTGGCC
>DAHXOD010000225.1 GCA_027365055.1 bacterium | reverse complement strand
GCTCGACCTCGGCGTCCAGGGCCAGTGCAGCGGGGTCCGGCTTCCGGTTCCGGATCAGGTCGATGAGTGTGGGCGCCGGATCCTCTCGGCGGCGCACCGCCACGTGGTGACGGAGCACCACCGGACGTGCCCGCTCGACCACGAGCTCGGTGGGACCCCGGACGCTGCGGAGCCAACCTGCCAGCTCGGCGGCGTTGGAGACGGTGGCCGAGAGGCAGACGAAGCGGACGGAGGAAGGGGTCAGGACCAGGACCTCCTCCCACACCCCACCGCGGTAGGGGTCCTGGAGGTAGTGCACCTCGTCGAGGACCACCATGCCGAGTCGGGCCAGGCCCTGGCCGCCGGTGAGCAGCATGTTCCGGAGGACCTCGGTGGTCATCACCACCACTGCTGCGTCGGGGTTGACCGAGGTGTCCCCGGTCAGCAGCCCGACCTGCTCGGAGCCGTGGGCCAGGGAGAGCTCGGAGAACTTCTGGTTCGACAGGGCTTTCAGCGGGGTGGTGTAGAAGGCCCGCTTCCCGGCGTCGACGGTGCGCTCCACCGC
>DAHXOD010000224.1 GCA_027365055.1 bacterium | reverse complement strand
CCAGGTCCCGGACCCTCGGAGCGGCCTCGGGGCGGAGCTCCAAGTAGTCCTCGACCATCGCCATCTGCCCGTCGAGGAGGAACTGGCGCCAGCCCGGGTCCGCCTCGAGCAGATCGAGGAGCCGGTCCATCATATCCACCAGCCGCATCCGGAAATACGGGAAACCGGCGTACCACTCCCGGTCCCAGTGGGTGTGGGGGACGACAGCGACCTTCCTGGTCATGGGGCCTTCTTGATCATGATCGACCAGGGTACGCATCCGGAGGGCCGCTCGTGCTACGGTCCGCGATCGAGGGTGCAGCCTCGATGTCGAGCAGTTCCCTCCCGGCAGGGGTGCCGGTGGCCGCCGGGCGAGTGGTACCAGATGTCCGGGCCGGCCGGGAGAGGAGGGATGGCTGGTGGCTACCGGAACCGTGAAATGGTTCAACTCGGACAAGGGGTACGGGTTCATCTCACAAGAGAGCGGCCCCGACGTGTTCGTGCATTTCAGCGCGATCGAGGGCAGCGGGTATCGCAACCTCGAGGAGAACGACCGGGTCGAGTTCGA
>DAHXOD010000223.1 GCA_027365055.1 bacterium | reverse complement strand
CCTCCGCGCTCGTAGGCCGCAGCCAGGCGTGCGCAAGCCCATTTTGGGACCGCAGAGCCCATTTGGGCCATGCGGGGGATCGAGGCGAGCGAGGTGACGGGCATGATGCCGGGCAGCACCGGCTCGTGAACTCCACGGCACGCCAGATCGTCGAGCAGCCCTGCGTACAGCCCTGCATCGAAGAAGAACTGCGTGACAGCGAAGTCGGCTCGAGCCAGCTTTTCCGCCAGGAAACCTCTGTCGGACTCGATGTCGGGGGAGGCCGGATGGCCCGCGGGATGGGCGGCGACACCTATGCAGAAGCCGCCGATGGCATGGGCGAGCTCCACGAGCTCTGCCGCGTACCGCAGTTCTTCGACGGCCTCGTCGCCGGTGTCGATGTGGTCACCCCCGAGTGCCATCAGGTTCTCGATGCCGGCCTTGCGGTACGCGATGAGGACGTCGGCGAGCCCGAGACGCGCGTGACCGACACAGGTGAGGTGCGGCATCGGTTCGAGCGTCGTGACGTGTCGCAACGCCGTGACGAGGTCGAAGGTCCGCCGGCGCGAGG
>DAHXOD010000222.1 GCA_027365055.1 bacterium | reverse complement strand
CCAGCGAGATCGAGTAGAAGAAGAGCACTGCCAGGCAGATCGTGTAGCCGGCGTCGACGTACCTCACCGTAGGCCTCCCGCAGGCTCGGGGGCTATCGGGGTAGCCGTGGTCGCCACGGCGACCGGCACGGCCGGCGCCCCGGCAGGATCCCCTTCGGCCCGGCGCTCGGCTAGGGAGACCTCCATCTCCACGTCGCCCAGCTGGTCGCGCATCACCTCGATCTCGTAACGCATGATTACCATCCAGACGAAGACCAAGGTCAGGGCTATGAAGCCGAGGAGCAGCGTCCAGCCCATCGAGCCGTGGACCTTCACTGTGAGGGTCGCGTTGAGCACGGACGCCTTCTGGTGCAGCGTCTGCCACCAGTCCACCGAGAAGTGCACGATCGGCACGTCGACGAAAGCCACGAGTGCCGCCACGGCACACCGGCGAGCACGTATCTCGGGATCTGCCGGGACCCTTCGGATAGCCAGGTAGCCGAGGAACAGGACCAGCAGCAGGGCGGTGCTCGTGAGGCGCGCTGTCCACGTCCACCACACGCCCCACGTCG
>DAHXOD010000221.1 GCA_027365055.1 bacterium | reverse complement strand
CGGATCTCGAACAGGTCTGCATTGAGACCGCGATGAATCAGCCCGGCGACCACACGTGTATTGCCCGAGCGGGAAAAGTACGCCACCAGAGGGTGCGCCCCCGGCCGCCGGGCATTTTGCGACCTGGAGGCCACACCGGAGGCGCCGCCTGGAGTCAGCGCGGTGGGCGGCGAAGCGCCTCTGGCGAGACCCATTGGATCGTGTGATTGATTCATGGGTGGCGGCCGCACTCAGCGGCCCGCGCGCGCCTGGAGTGACGGTGGATAGCGATCTCCCTTGATACCGATTTTGTCCACCTGTTCAGTCAATCGGCGCAAATCCTCCTGACTGAGGTGGATGGCCGCCGCGGCGAGATTTTCCTCCAGACGATGCAGCTTGGTTGTTCCGGGGATGGGGACGATCCAAGGTTTCTGCCCGAGCAGCCAGGCGAGCGCAATCTGGGCAGGCGTCGCACCTTGTTCTTTGGCGATGCGTCCAAGCAAGTCCACCAGAGACTGGTTTGCCTTAAGTGCCTCAGGCGCGAACCGGGGCACGACGCTGCGGAAATCATC
>DAHXOD010000220.1 GCA_027365055.1 bacterium | reverse complement strand
ACGCGCGGGGCAGTTGGAGATCGGCTGCAAGGCGCGCCCGGAGCGGTCGAAGCGAGCGATGGTCTGCGGCGAGCTCAGTCGGGGAGCGCTGGATATCCGAGGAGACGACGGTGTAGACGGTGCCGGGCGTCACCGCGACCGTGGCGCGGACCGAGCCGTTACCGCCGAGCGCGAGCTCTCGGGTCGGGAAGTAGACGGTGGTCGGACGGGCGGTCGAAAACAGGAGGTTCGCCATTGGCACGTCGACGTAGAAGGTCTGGATGTTCACCGGATCGCGTGAAGCGTCGGCTGCTCCCGGCAGCACGAATGGCGATCCGCCGCGGAGAATCTGGGTCTTTGCCTCCGACTTCGACTGAAGCCAGCTGGTGCCGTTCCAGGTGTCGTAGGTCATGCCCTGGAAGTAGCCGGGCGAGGTCGCGTGCACGTGCATGATCACCTGACTGCTGAGCGTGCCGCGCAGCGCGGTGTCGAGCGGTCCGGCGAAGCCGAGGTAGCCCCCGACGCCGATGGGTGCCCCTGGTCGACCGAGGTGAGCGGGCTCGGTCGGATTGGC
>DAHXOD010000021.1 GCA_027365055.1 bacterium | reverse complement strand
CGCGAACCCGCAGAACGTGGCGAAATAGGCACCGGGCAGGTATCCGGGTGCCTTCGGGTTGGGGATCTGGGAGGTGCCCGTTTTGCCCGCCACCGCGTAGCCGTCAATGGCGGCCAGGGTTCCGGTGGCGTTGGCCCGAGTCACGACTCCTTCGAGCATGGGGATGAGCTCGGCATCGGCGGCCGCACTGATCACCCGTCGAGTCGGCGACGGCGGGGTCGCGGTCGCGGCGCCCGAGGGCGAGATCGTGGCGCGGACCAAGCGAGGTGCCACCATCACTCCCCCATTGGCTGCAGCATTGAACGCATCGAGCAGCTGTTGCGCGGTCACGGCGTCGTCTTGCCCGATCGGTGTGGAACCGATCGCGCTGGCGGTCCACCGAGACGCCGGAGGAACGATGCCCGGGGATGCGCCGGGGAAGTGCAGACCGGTTGGCTTCCCGAACCCGAGGTTGGCGAGCTGGGCGAGGAACCGGTTCTTCCCCAGCGCCTGAGTGATCTCGATGGTACCGATATTGGACGAGCGGGCGATGATCTGGGAGGCGGAGAGCGTTTCGGTTCCGTGGGCCTCGGCGTCGTGGAAGACATAGTTCCCGAGGGGAAGCGCTCCGGGAACCGTCAGGTCGGTGGTCGGGGTGATCACCCCGGACTGGAGCGCCGCGGAGAACGTGACCAGTTTGAAGACCGACCCGGGCTCGTAGACCTGGGTCAGGGCCAGGTTCGACGAGGCCTCGGTCACCCCGGCCGGCAACGTGGACACCGATGGTGTGTAGGTCGGACCGGACTGCGCACCCGGAGTGGCGGTGCTACCGGCGGTCGCGGGTGCGCTTGACGCGCTCGAAGCCTGCAGGTTCGCCATGGCGAGGATGTCGCCGGTCTTCACGTCCATGACGATGGCGATGCCCGATGCCGCATGCGATGCCACGATCTCGGCGCCGAGCGCCTGCTCAGCGACAAACTGGAGGGAGGAGTCGATGGTGAGTTCGAGCCCGGTGCCGGGGGTGGCCGACCGCCCCGGCGTGGCCGACGAACCGGGGAGGACCACGCCACCCGGCGTCACCAGGAGGTTCTTGGTTCCCGCGGTACCGGCGAGGGTGCGCTGGTACTGGTACTCGAGGCCCGAAAGTCCCGTGCCGCTGGCCCCGACGGTCCCGATCAGGGGCGAAGCCAGCGCTCCATCGGGCAGAATCCGCTGCGGCTCGGGCACCAGGTTGATCCCGGTGAGGTTCAACGTGGTCACCTTGGTCGCCACCGACGCCGGTACCCGGTGGGCCAGGTAGACGAACCCGGAGTGCACGGTCAGCAGCGAACGCAGTTGACTGGCGGAACGTCCCAGCACCGGAGCCAGGGCACTGGCGACCGTCCCGGGGTCCTTGATCAGGAATGGATCGGCTACCACGGTCTGCTTGGTGACCGACTCGGCCAGCACCTCGCCGTTGCGGTCGTAGATCCCGCCGCGCACCGCAGGCACGGAAACGGTCTGGGAGAGCTCAGCGCTGGAGAGCGCGGCGTAGCGTCCATGCGCGACCGCTTGGACCATGACCAGCCGGACCACCAGGGCAATGAAGACCACGAGCAGCAGCGCGCGCAGCGCGCGCGAACGACGGCTCAGGAGTGCAGCAGGGGTCACGGTGCCGAAGCACGAACGTGCTTGCCTGCGGCGCTCGGCGCACTGGTCGCCGTGGCGGAGGCAGGTGCCACCGGAAGGCCCGTATGGGGCACCGGCAACGGCGTCTTCAGTGACACCGGCGGCAGATCCACCACCTGGGTGGCTGGCGCCATGCCTTGCTGGCGAGCTTCGGACACCACCACCGGAGGGGCCGAAAGCTCGGAGACCGAGATCCGGAGCTGCTGTTGGCGGGCCTGGGCCACCGCGGTCTGTTGATCGACAGCCGCCATGGTGATCTGACCTTGCGCCACCAGGTCATCGCCGGCGACCACCGCCAAAAGGCTGCCGACGACCAGGGCGCCGGCGAGCCAGGTCGAGTGACGACGGGACTGGCGGGTCCGGTGGCGGGGAGCGGGCTCGAACAGGCGGAGGGGCGGCCGCTTGGGCGCTGGAGGCGCCGGCGCCGATCCTGGTCGGACCCTTCCGGCAGTTGCCCCGCCGGTTGACGCCATCAGGCGACCTCGCCCTCGTGCAGTGTACCGGGTCGCCGATCGGCCACCCGCTCGATGACACGCAATCGCGCCGCCTCGGAACGTCGGTTCCGCTCGACCTCGTCGGAGGTCGGGCGGCGGGCACCCCTCACGACCAGGCGGAACGCAGGATCAGCGCCACACACGCACGGCAGGCCGGGAGGGCACGTGCACCCGCCGGTCGACGCGGTCAGGAAAGTCGACTTGACCAGCCGGTCCTCGCCGGAGTGGTACGCGATCACGATGCAGCGCCCACCGAGACCGAGCACGTCGAGCGCGTCATCCATGGCCCGACCGAGCTGGTCGAGCTCCTCGTTGACCGCGATCCTGATGGCCTGAAAGACCCGGCGGGCCGGGTGTCCACCGGTGCGTCGTGTGGCCGCGGGAATGGCCTCCCGTACGACGTCGGCGAGCTCGCCGGTGGTGGTGATGGGGCGGGCTGCCACGACCGCCCGTGCGATACGGCGAGCGAACCGTCCCTCGCCGTTGTCTACGAACAACTCGACCAGCGCATCCTCGGAGAACTCGTTGACGACGGCGGCTGCGGTACGCCCGGCGGTCGGATCCATGCGCATGTCGAGGGGGGCGTCTCGGCGATAGGAGAACCCCCGTTCGGCGGTGTCGAGCTGGGGTGAGCTGACGCCGAGGTCGAACAGCACCGCCGAGACCCCCACGGCTCCTGGCCCACCCGAGCTCTCGCGGCGAGCCATCTCGTCGGCAAGCATCGAGGCGAGTTGGTCGAACCGGGCGTGACGAATGGTGGCGCGTGCCCCGAACCGGGCCAGGCGGTCGGTGGCCGCGGCCACCGCGGTCGGATCGCGGTCGAGACCGAGGACGGAGAGGTGCGGGTACGCATCCAACACGGCCTCGGCGTGACCACCACCACCCACGGTGGCATCGATGACCAGTCCCGGAGGGACGGGGCTCAACCGGTCCACCACCTCGGCTGCCATCACCGGCTCGTGGGCGAATGCCTGGTTCATCTGCAGCCCCTCGACCGGCGTGCTGTCCGGGGGTGGAGGCCCTGGACAACCAATTTGGAAGAAGGCGGAGGAGGATGCTTCCAACCGCTCGGTCGGGGGGCTGCGCATGGGCCAGACACGTTCAATGTGCACATCACCGCGTCCCACCGCCACCAGCGCCTGCTCCAGTGGGGACGGGCGCTCACCGATCCGGTCGACCGTCGATGTGCGTGCCACGCCGATGTGGATGGTGGTACTCCCTGGTGTATCCCTCCATTCGTTCGAGTACGAGGTGTCGATGTCGATCGGTGCCGGGGAGGCGCCGGGGGGGCGCTTCCGAGCGATCGTGGTGCCAGAGGCGTCGACGGGACCGTGGTTGCTGTCTGCACCACTCAGCCATCCCCGCCATCCGAAAGCCTTTGCTCCTCCGGTTGGACTCGTTCCGACCACCGAGTCGGATTCCACAACTCCACCCGGTCGATCGCCCCATGCACGAGCACGTCGCCGGACAGGCTGGCGAACTCCCGGAGATGGAAGGGAATCGCCATGCGCCCCTGCCGGTCGACCTCCACCTCGTGCGAGGTCGATGCCCACAACCGAGCCAGGTTGCGATCGCTCTGCCCGTGCGACGCCTGCTCCAGCATCGCCTCCATCTGGGATTCGAACTCGTCGGGTGTCCACAGGGACAGGCAGCCGTCCTGGTACTGAGTCAGGTACCCCTTGTCCTCGAAAGGGCCGCGGAACTTCGCCGGAAGGATGACTCTTCCCTTGTCGTCGAGCGAATGCTCGTACCTTCCGAAGAACCGTGCCACTGGCGCTTGCTCCCACAATGCTCCTCGCGGTGTCCGGGACTCGACGATTCGAACCCCCTCCCTTTTCCACCACTTTGCGCCACTTTATTCCCCCAGCCTCCAACCGTCAACCACCTTCCCCCCTTCGGTCCCCCGTCGGGACGCGCCGGAGGACCCGAACCCGGCGTCGAACGGGGTGACGGTGCGACCGGGTCGGGGTGGCGGTGCGACCGGGGACGGCGAGCGGTGCGACCGGGGACGGCGAGCGGTGCGACCGGAGACGGCGAGCGGTGCGACCGGGTCGGGGTGGCGGTGCGGCGTGCCGCCTACGCAGCCAGGCGACGTTGGTGCGCGGCGCAACGAGGAACGCCGACCACGGGTCCGACCTCGATCAGAAGGCGCTCGACGCCGATCACCTGGGGACCCTGGGCACCCTGGGCGGGCACGCCAGCAGGCACAATGGTCACCGGAGTCCGAGGGTCGTCACCGCACCGACCACCAGGGACCGGAGCCGGTCACGTCCCGGCGCCCCGGAGACCAGATCGCCTACCCCCACCACCAACCCCTCGAGCTCGACTCGGGCTGCGGCCCGGTCGGCGGCGGACAGCCTCAGGACATCGAGGAGCGGCGCAGCATCCCACGTCAGGTTGGCTGCGCCGTGGAACCACGCACCCAGACGATTGCGTCGCTGGGAGATCCCGACCACCTTGCGCCCGTCGGCCGCCACCACCTCGCCCCGACCCACTCCACCGAAACAGACCAACGACCCCCAAGGAGAACGGGCACGGTAGGGACCGCGCTGGACCGTCACGGGAGCGCAACCCACCGCAGCGAGCGCCTCTGCCCACAGGTCGCCGAACCAGTCGAAGGCACGAGCCACATCGTCGTCCCAGCGTGGATCGCCGTGGGGGACCCAGGCGTCCACCCATACCGGGTCGTCGGGAGTGACGAGCACGGCGCCACCACCGCTGCGTCGGCGCACGACGTCGACCCCCAACCGGGCGGCCCGGCCCAGATCGACCACAGACACGTCTTGGGTGGAGCCAAGCACGACCGCAGGTCGGACCACCGAGCACACTGCCAGCCGGGCAAGGCCCGGGTCCTCCGTTACCGAGGGCCACGAAGCGTGCAGCTCGGCAGCGGCCCCGGTACGCGTTTCGACCGATTGCCGTACGACGGTCCCGTCGTCGCCTCCCCGCGGAACGCGGTGCGGCGCGCCGAGCGCGGATGCCCGCCGCGGCACGCTCACGCTGGCTGGGACGCCGGTCGGTCGAGCGGAATGCCGAGATACCGGTGCCAGTCGGCGCTTGTCCCCCCGCAGAGGGCTAGCAGCTGCACCCGGTGGCGCGGGGCGACAGGAGGAGACCGCAGCACCATCCCGACTTCGGCGGGCAGCCGATCTTCTTTGCGGGTGTTGCACCGCCGGCACGCCGCCACCACGTTCTCCCACACGTGCGGTCCACCCTTGCTCCGGGGGACAACGTGATCGATGTTCTCGGCCGGTCCACCGCAATACTGGCAACGCGATCCGTCGCGAGCGAAGACCGTCCTTCGGTTGACGGCGACCCGGAACTGCCGGGGAACTCGGACGTAACGCACGAGGCGGACCACCGAGGGTTCCGGCACCGCAACGGTCTCGGCCCGGAACACCCGGTCGGTGGCGTGCACGATCTCCGCTTTGGTATCGAGCACCAACAGCATGGCTCTCCGGGACGACACGATCCCCAGCGGCTCGAACGTCGCATTGAGCACCAGGGACCGGCCGGACGGCGCACGCCTCCGAGTGGCAGTACCCGGCACCATGCCGGCCGGCGATCCGTCGACCACGGTCTGGGGGTGCCGGTCCATCAGCAGTGATCAGCCCTGACCGCTCGCCCCGAACATGGCGGGCCTCCGCCTCCGGCCGCCGTGTCGGTGGCACCTCGACGTCCAACCCACCGAGCGACACCAGGTCAAGTAGGACACGATGTCGTCGGCAACCGGTACCGCATCCGGACTGCCGTAGGCAGTGGTCATCCGGAACTCCCAGAGCCCACGGGCCGGGAGGGGCACGTACGGCGGCCGGCTCCACCATCCCGGCTCTGCCATCCGCCACAGCGTCGCCAGTGCCGAAGGCCATAGCCCGGGGCGACGCCACAACGCCCACGCAACCGGGGCCAGTGCCTCGAGCGGTCCTGTCCTCCCGGATGGCAGGGGCGAGACGCGTGACCCGTACCGGTTGATGATCGGACCCTCACCCCGGGGAGATGGGTCGAACGGAGAGCCCGGAGAGGGGTCTACACCGGTCATCGAGCGGGCAATCCAGCGTTCTCGCGATCCAACCATCGGTAGGCGACCGCCGCTGCTCCCACCAACGGACCCATCGCACCGAGGCCAGCAGGGACGATCCGCGTCGCTCGCGCGTAGGGTAGTCGGCAACGCGCGTCGATCTCCGCCTGGGCCGCTTCGAAGAACGGTGCCGCGAACCCCAGCGCGACCGATCCGCCCACCACCGCCAACTGCAGATCAGCCAGATTGGCCACTGACGCCACCGCCCGACCCACCATGGTGCCGGTCCGTCTCCTCCAGCCGACGGAAGCCTCGATCGGAGGGCTCCCCGTGAGTGCCAAGATCGACAAGCCTGATGCTTCAGCCTCGAGGCACCCGCGAGCCCCGCACGGACATCGGTGTCCCTCCGGCTCGACGATCACGTGTCCAATGTGGCCTGCATTGCCATGGGCACCATCGAGGAGGCGCCCGTCCAACACGAGGCCACCGCCCACACCGGTCGAGACCACCATGGCCAAAAAGTCGGTGCAGCCCACCGCAGCACCGACCCAGCCTTCGCCCAAGGCCAGCGCCTTGGCATCATTGTCGATCACGACCGGCAGGTCGAGCAACGCTTCGAGACGTGCTGACAAAGGAAAGTCCACCCAACCGGGAATGTTCAGCGGTGAGACCGTCCGACCACCGGTGGTCATCGGGCCACCACATCCGACACCACACACCGGCGGTGTCGAGTGGCCGGACAGCACCGATCGCACCACGGTGACCAGCGAGTCGAAGACCACCTCGGGGTCGCGTGCGCCCGGAGTGGGAATCTCTTCCCGCGCGAGCACCTCACCCGCTCCACCGACGAGGCCCGCCGCCATCTTGGTGCCTCCAACGTCGACCGCCAGCACCGTCGGTCCCGCTGACAACAGTTCAGTCGTCGCGATGCAGCCGGCTGCGGATCCACTCTCGGGGATCGCGCTGGGTACTGCCTCCCCCGGAACGACCCTTGAGCGAACGGGAGATGTCGTCGAACCCAGCCTTGCCCATCCTCCGGGCATTGTTGGCGAACACCACCGCCGACAAGAACATGGCAACCACGCCGACGAACCCGAGCGCCGTGGACGACGTGAACGTGAGCAACATGAAAGCGAGCGACGCGACGAAGACCAGTGCCGACCAGATGCAGTACCTTCCGGCATGGCGGTAGACCGTTTCTGAACGCACGCGCTCTGCGAAATCGGGGTCCTCTTGGTAGAGGGACTGCTCGAGCTCGTGCAGGATCCGCTGTTCATGATCAGAGAGCGGCACTGACCCTCCCCCTGTGCGTGACTTCCGAACGCGACGTCACGGTGGAACTCGTGGCTTCGGTCGAACTCATCGCCTCGATTGCCCTCATCTGCGTACACCCTCCGAGACAAAGCATCGCGCATCCGGAGGGGGGTTGACAACGCGGTCTCTTCCAGGAGGTTGCCGGGGCTCGCGCCAGGGCACGCCACCAGTCACGGTCGCTCCGCCGGATCGGGCGTAGGGCACTCCGCAGCTGGGGACTGGGACTGGGACTGGGACGGGGCGGGGGGCGGGGACGGGGCTGGGCGGCCTGGCCCCCACTGCGACTCCCCCCGTTCCCGGTGGGCAAGACCGCCCTCGTCGAGCAGGGATGCGTGACCCACCGCGCCCTGTCCATAGCGATGGCGAATCCCGTCGACGGCCGCAGTCAACTCCGCCCAGGACCGCTGGAGAAGCTCCGCATCTCCCGATCGTCGACCCGGTGAGGCCACGGAGGACCTGTCCCCCGACCCGCCGGTATCGCCCGATGAGGGAAACGAGCCCGCCGAGCCGATCGGGAACGCCAGCTGAGTGCTCGTTGACGGCTCACCGAGGCCGGAAAGGCTGACGCCGAGCAGCCGCACTCCAGCCAGACGATCGACTGAATCAAGCAATGATCCGGCCAGGACCTCGATCGACCGCGTCGCCTCGAGATCCATGGGGACCGTCTGGGAGCGGGTCACGGTGGAGAAGTCGGAGAATCGAACCTTGACCGTCACCGTCCGTGCCGCCAGGCCGGCTCGGCGCAGCTGGTTCGCCGACGCGTCAGCCAGTCGGGCGAGGTGCCGGTGAAGCGACACGCTATCGGAGACATCAACAGGGAAGGTCTCCTCGTGACCGATCGACTTGGGATCGTGCAGTGGGACCACCGGCCGCTGGTCGTCTCCACGCGCCAGGGCGGACAGCCGGGCCCCGTGCGCGCGTCCCAGTTGACGTTCGAGGAACCTGGTCGGCAGGTCCGCGAGCTCGCCCACGGTCCTGACCCCCATGCGGTCGAGCCGTGCGGCCGTTGCCGGGCCCACCCCCCAGAGCGCCCCGACCGGAAGGGGCCGGAGAAAGGCAGGTTCGTCGGCGGGAGCAACCGCGACGACCCCCGGCCCCGGGTGCACACCGGATCGATCAGCGCGGGGCTTGGCGGCTTTGGAAGCGAGTTTCGCGATCAGCTTCGATCGGCCGATCCCGACCGAGCAGTGGAGTCCGAGCTGTTGGAGGACCTCGCCTCGGATGCGCTCGGCGATATCCGGAGCCGGGCCCAGCAAGCCCATCGAACCGGTGACGTCGAGGAACGCCTCGTCGAGCGAGATGCCCTCGACCAACGGTGTGGTGCGTTCGAAGACCGTATGGAGTTGCCGGCTCACCTCGACGTAACGCCGAAACCGGCCGTCGACGAACACCGCTCCCGGGCAGAGCCGGCGGGCCACGACGCTGGGCATCGCAGAACGGACCCCGAACATCCTCGCCTCGTAGGTGCACGCGGCCACCACTCCCCGTGGGCCAGCACCACCGACCACCACTGGCTTCCCCGACAAGTCGGGCCGGTCGAGTACCTCCACCGAGGCGAAGAAGGCATCCATGTCGACATGGAGGATCGCTCTGTCGCCGTTCGGCCCAGCGCGGTCAGCCATCGAGTACCAGCCGCCGGAATCCTTCGGCGAAGGCCACGCCGACCTGGCGCCCAGCATCTTGGGCACCAGCGCGGACCGCTGTCATCACCAGCTCGGGACCGTCGGGGAACTGGCTCCGATGGCAACCGACCGCCTGAGCCTTCCGATCGACCACATCCGAGATGTCCACCCACACATCCGGCTCCAATGTGCCCGACATCAGTACCGAAGACACCTGGTGGGCAATCCCGGCGTCGGGAAAGTACTTGGGCAAGGCGGCGGCCGGAGCCACGGCATCCAGCACCGCCCAACCCGTGGCGCGGTGGTCCCGATGGTTGAAGTAGCTCTGACCGAAGAACACCGCGGTCGGGTCCGGACAGAGCACCACTTGTGGCCGGATGCGTCTGACCGCACCGACCAGCTCCTCGACCATGGTGCGGTCGTGGTCGAGCTCGCCGTCGGGATAGTGCAGGAACCCCTGGCTGGTGACTCCGATCACCGCGGCAGCGGCGGCAGCCTCGCCGGCGCGGCGTTCGGCCAGTTCAACGGCGTCGACCGTAGGATCGGGCGTCCCCTTGTCCCCGTCCGTACACAGGAGCACGTGAACGGCGCAACCGCGTTGAGACCATACCGCCAGCGTGCCACCGCATCCGACGTCGGGGTCGTCCGGATGCGCATAGATCGCCAGGGCGCTCGCCGGAACCTCTCCGAGGAGCTCCCTTCTCAGGGTGGTCACGGTTCCTCGTGACGCTTCGGTGCCGTCTCCTTCGTCAAGAGACCGACCTCGCGACGAAAGTCGTCAACGCCTTCGAACCCCTTGTAAACACTGGCGAACCGGACGTAGGCGACTTCGTCGAGGAACTGCAGCCGTTCGAGCACGGCCAAGCCCACGGCCTGGGTTGTGGGAACGGTCCCGTCCTCACGGAGCGCTTCCTCAACGTCGGCCGCCAGACGTTCGAGCTGCTCGTCAGTGACCGGCCGGTTCTTCGTCGCCGCACGCAATCCGCCGATGACCTTGCCGCGGTCGAACAGCTCCCGCTCACCCGAGCGCTTCACCACGGTAAGGGGAACCTCGTCGATCCGTTCGAACGTGGTGTAGCGATGGCCACACCCCATGCATTCGCGCCGGCGCCTGATCGCCGCACCATCCTCGGCCAAGCGAGAGTCGACCACCCGATCGTCATCAACCTGACACCAGGGGCACTGCACGTCGCCACACTACTTGGCAGCGTTGTTCAGACACGTCGACCGTCAGTTCCCGCCGCCCCGAGACCAGTTGAGATCTGGGCACCAGTCGGAGGATCGCAGCGCAATTGCAACCGTCGCTCGACGGCCCAGACCGGGGTGAACGCAAAGAACACGAAGCACGCACAGGGGCATTCTGATCAAGGCAGCCTGATGCGCTCTCCCGGGTACACAGTAGAGGAACCCGTCTCCGCCGCCATCTTCGCGACCATCGGCCTGGGATCCGCCGAAGGGTCGATGCGGGTCGCAATGGCCCACAGTGTGTCCCCCGGTCGCACCGTGTAGGCGACGGTCCCGGCTCCCGAAAGAGCGGAACCGGTGGCGTGGGAGCGACCACCGGTTCCGCCCACCGGGAGAGCAAGCGCCACCATCAGGACGGCGGTAACGGCGAGCAGGGTGCGGCGACGCCTGACAGCAGGCGACACCCTCCGCCGGTGCGGAACCCTCGTTGGCGAGAGCGGACGATCCGGCTCGACCAGCACCAACGATGGGCCGACTTCGCTCCCGGGGAGCACGTCCGGTACCGCGCAGTGCTCGTCTCCCGATCCCTCGACCAGGGTGAGTTCCGGTCGCCAACGCCCGGAAGGAACCTCTGCAGGAACGTCCGTGGGGACCGGCGTGAACAGGGAGAGCACCGCCATCACTCCACCCCGTCCGCGGCATGTGCCCCGTCTCTCGGAATGCTTGGGCCAGTCCTGGTCACCTGGACTGCCAGGCCTACTCGGATCGAACATGAGTTCGTCATGGAGCTATCAGAACACGAACACCTGTTCGTCGTCAAGGAGAAATCGAACAGATGTTTGCATTTCGCGTGGTCGAGCCGTACATTGTCACAAACAAGCGTTCGCCCCATGCCGCCGAACCGCACAGCACCGCCGAACCAAAGAGGGGGACAGACCGATGGCCCAGGTACTGACAGCCAAGAGGAAGGCGATCCTCGACTGCATCTCGGAGTCGCTCCGAGACCGGGGCTATCCCCCGTCCGTGCGCGAGATCGGCGAGTCGGTCGGACTCACGTCATCCTCGACGGTCCACGCTCACCTTGCCGTGCTCCAGCGCGAGGGCTACCTGCGACGCGATCCGACCAAGCCGCGCGCCATCGAGGTCCGCTTCGATCCTGCGTCGAAGGTGGTGATGGACGCACGACCTCTCCGTCACGTCCCCCTGGTCGGCACCGTCGCCGCCGGCACGGGCGTACTGGCCCAAGAAAATGTCGAGGAGCTCTTTCCCCTCCCCGAGGACTTCACGGGGACCGGCTCGCTGTTCATGGTGCGGGTACAGGGTGATTCGATGGTGGACGCCGGCATCCTCGACGGCGACTTCGTAGTCGTCCGCCAGCAACCCGAGGCCGAACGCGGCGACATCGTGGTGGCCGGGATCCCCGACGGCGAGGCGACCGTCAAACGGTTTGCCATGGACGGGGATTCGATCGTTCTGACACCGGCCAACGAACGGCTCGAACCGATGCACTTCGACCGCTCGGAGGTCACGGTCTACGGGAAGGTTGTCACGGTCCTTCGACGGCTCTGACCCGACGACCCGGACCACCGTTCCATCCGCCGAACCACGGGCGATCAGCCTGTTCCCGCTGATTGATCGCCCGTGGCACCTGCTCTCGGGGCCGTGGTGAGAAGCGTCTCGAGCACGGCATGAGCGGCTACGAGCTCCCCCGTGCTCACGTGTTCGCCCGGCGTGTGCGACAGCAGCGGATCACCGGGTCCGAAGTTGGTCGCCGGTATGCCATGCTCCGAGAACGTGGCGACATCCGTCCAACCGACCTTTGCCTGGGGTGGTGCCCCGGTGGCTGCGAGCAGGGACGCCAGCAACGGGTGGGCGAGCTCCGGCAGCGCTCCGGGGGACGCATCCTCGACCGTCCACGAGTCGTCCGGCTCGAGGTACGGATCGATCAGCGTGTGGAGCTGTCGCTCGGCCTCCTCGATCGAACGGTCAGGAGCGAACCGGTGGTTCACCAGGAGCGACGCCCGATCGGGCACCACGTTGCCGGCGACGCCCCCCTCGACCTCGACCACTTGGAGCTGCTCGACATACTCGCACCCGTCGATGAGCAGGCGTCGGCCCTCGTACCCGGCGATGACGGCCAGGAGCGGTGCCAACCGGTGCACCGCGTTGCGCCCGGTGAACGGTCTCGAGGTGTGCGCCCGTGCGCCGGCCAGGGCCAGGCGGATCCGCATCGTTCCCTGACAGCCGGCTTCGATCACGCCACCGGTCGGCTCTGCGAGCACCGCCGCATCGGCCTCCAGCAGTCCGGGAACCTGGGCCCACAACTGGCAAAGCCCGCTATGACGGCGGGCGACCTCCTCGCACGCATAGAAGCACCAGGTGACATCCACCACCGGTTCGGGAACGGTTCCGGCCAGGTGCAGCAGTGTCGCGAGGCCGCCTTTCATGTCGACCGCACCCAACCCGTAGAGGACATCGCCCTCGACCCGCGGGACGTCGTTGGCACCGGCCGGGGGAACAGTGTCGAGGTGCCCGGCGAGCAGCAACCGGTGGTCGCGCCCCAGCTCGGTCCGGGCCACGATCGAGTCGCCCACCCGCTCGACGGCCAGCCACGGGCACAGGCGCAGAGCTCCTTCGACCGCGTCGGCGATCTGGCCCTCACTGTGGCTGACCGACGGGATGGCCACCAACGAGGTGGCCAGGTCGAGCAGCGTTCCCTCGAGCGTCACGTCGAGACGCCGTGCTCGCGGAGGATGTCGTTCAACTGCGCCTTGTCGTGGCGCTGGCCCTCGGTCAGGTGCTTGAGGATCAGGACGCAGGGAAGGAAGAACTCGCCGCCGGTGAACTCACGTCGGCGCGCCGCCTGCACGGCTACCGTCCACGGCGGCACGTGCCCGCGACTGACCTCCTCGCCGGTCGCGGCATCAATGACCGGGATCGACGGGTTGAGGATCGTGCCCTCTCCGAGCACCGATCCCTTCCCGACCCGGGCACCCTGGGTGACCATGCAGCGGCTCCCGATCATCACGTCGTCCTCGATGACCACGGGTGCCGCCTGGGCCGGTTCCAGCACCCCGCCGATCCCGACCCCCCCGGAGAGGTGGACCCGCTCGCCGATCTGTGCGCAGGAACCGACCGTGGCCCAGGTGTCCACCATGGTGTCGGCGCCCACCCGGGCCCCGATGTTCACGTAGCTCGGCATGCAGATCACGCCCTTGTCGAGGAACGACCCCCAACGCGCCGAGGCGCCCGGCACCACCCTGACCCCCGCGCCCGCGTAGTCGCGCTTCAGCGGAAGCTTGTCGGCATATTCGAACGGGCCCACCTCGGTGGTCTCGATCGACCGGAGCCGGAACAGCAGGAGGATCGCCTCCTTCAACCACTGGTGGACGACCACCTCATCCGATCGCTGGTCGATCTCCGCGATGCGCGCCTCGCCATTGTCGAGGAGGTCGATCGCCCGGGTGACGACATCGAGGGCATCGAGGTCGGCGGGCCCGAGCTCCGATGCCCGCGCCCACAGGGCTGTGATCTGGGAAGCGAGGTCGCTCATGACCCCGACGATAGCGGTGCCTGGATCGCGTCCCGGTCCCGATCCCGATCCGGGCAGAGTCGTCGATCCGGGCAGAGTCGTCGATCACCGGACCCGGACCGCTCCGGGCCGGGCCGGGCCGGGGTCAGCGTCCCAAGAGATCGCGGCCGCGCAGCCGCTCGGCCACCAGGGCCAGCCGATCCAGAGGCTGGACCACCGCCACCCGCACGAACGACGCTCCAGCCAGGCCGTAGAGATCCCCGGGACTGGTCAGGAGCCCGGCCGATCGAGCCAGCACGTCAGCCAGACCCCAACCTCCACCCTCGAGGCGATCGGGAACCGGTACCCACAGGTAGAAGCCACCGTCGGGAAGCTCCATCGGCAGGCCCGCCTCGCCCAGGACCCCGCGGAGATAGCGCAGGCGCTCGTCGTAGCGCCCCCGCTGTGCGTCGACGTGTGCGTCGTCTCCGAACACCGCCACCGCGGCCGCCTGGACCGGACCGGGCACCATCAGCCCACCGTGTCGCCGCACGTCGAGCAGAAAGCCGACGAGATCGGGGTCACCGGCGAAGAAGCCCGCCCTCACTCCGGCCAGGTTGGACCGTTTGGACAGGGAGTGTACGGCAACCACGCCGTCGACCCCGGACTCGAGGATGGTCCTCCGCTCCCCGCTCCAGGTGAACTCCGCATAGCACTCGTCGGAGAACACCGGGATGGCGTGCGCTCTTCCCCAGGTGGCAGCCTGGCCGAGATCGGTGAGGCGTCCGGTCGGGTTGGACGGCGAGTTCACCCATAGCAGCAGTGCACGCTGGCGGTCGGCCGGATCGATCTCCTCCAGTGCGAGGCCGCCGCCTGGAAGCTCCGGCACCGGCACCGGCCGACAACCGGCCAACTGGGCGCCCATCGCGTACGTCGGGTACGAGATCTCCGGAAAGAGCACCACGTCGCGGTCCGGGGTGCGGAGCCGCAGGTAGTGGGCGGTCGACGCCACGAACTCTTTGGTGCCGACACACGCCGCCACGCACGACACCGGGTCGACGGTCACCCCGAACCGGCGAGCGAGCCACCCGGCCGCCGCTTCGCGGTAGGCCAGCGAGCCGGGCGACGTCGGGTAGCCGCGCTCGGCACCCGAGTGGGCCAGGGCCTCGATCGCCACCGGCGGCGGCGGGTCGTTGGGGGTGCCGACCGAGCAGTCGATCGGGCCCCGGTCTCCGGTGGCCTCCGAGCCGAACCGCTGCTCGGCGTCGATGCGCATCCCGGTCAAGCGATCGTAGGGGTAGGGAGGCGGAGAGAAGCCGCGGTCGGGGGGGTGTCGCTCGGTCACGAGGCCAGGAACTCCCGGAACCGGGCCTTGCCCACGTCGTCCAACACCACCTGGACCCGGGTGCCGTCGTCGGCCAGGTCCTCGCCAACGATCTCCCCCTCTCGATGCACCGCCGCGAGGACGTCCCCACGCGCCCAGGGGATCACCAGCTCGACCACCCGATCGGACAGGCGCAACCGGTCACCCACCGTCGTCAGTAGACGGTCCACGCCTTGCCCGGAACGGGCCGACACCGACAGCGAACCCTCGTGGGCCACCAGCAGCCGCGAGACCTCTTCGAGCGCTTCGGGGCCGAGCGTGGTGGCGACGTCGATCTTGTTCACCACGAGGAGCTCGGGCACCCGGTCGGCATCGATCTCCCTCAAGACCGTCCGCACCGCGTCGACCTGGCCTTCGAGGTCCGGGGCAGAACCGTCGACCACGTGGACGATGAGGTCCGATTCCCGAACCACCTCGAGGGTCGAGCGGAACGCCTCGACGACGTGGTGGGGGAGCTTGCGGACGAAGCCGACGGTGTCGGTCAGCAATACGGTCTCCCCTCCGGGAAGCGCCAGCTGGCGAGTCCGCGGATCGAGGGTCGAGAACAGACGGTTCTCGACCAGCACGTCGGCGCCGCACAGCCGGTTCAGCATGGTCGACTTGCCGGCGTTGGTGTAGCCCACCAGCGAGACGGTCCGATGGCGCGATCGGGCCCGTCCCTTACGTTGCGTGCGCCGGGTCCGATCGAGCTGGCGGAGATCGGACTCGAGCCTGGTCATGCGGCGCACCAGGCGCCTACGGTCGACCTCGAGCTGGGTCTCCCCGGGCCCACGGGTGCCGATCCCGCCCGCCTGCTGGCTCAAGGACACCCCCCGACCGCGCAGGCGAGGCAGCCGGTACCGCAGAAGGGCCAGCTCCACCTGGGCACGGCCCTCGGGCGTGCGGGCGTTCTGGGCGAAAATGTCGAGGATGACCGCGGTGCGGTCGATGGCGGTACGACCCAACAGGTGCTCGAGGTTGCGTTGCTGGGCCGGGCTGAGGTCGTCGTCGAAGACCACCGTGTCCGCGTCGAGCTGCAGACAGGCGGCCTTCAACTCCTCCGCTTTGCCCTTTCCGATGTACGTCGCCGGATCGGGAGCGTCCCGGCGCTGGACGATCCGGGCCAGCACATCCGCACCGGCGGTGTCCACCAGCAGTGCCAGCTCGTCCAGCCCGGCCTCGGTGGCCGCCACCGTGCCGTGAGGGAAGGTCACCCCCACCACCACGATCCGCTCCCGGACCGTGCGCGAGATGAGAGTGTCGGTGAAGGCGGACTCGGCCGGGCTCATCGGCGGGCTGCGGCCAGCACGACCGCCGGCTCGACCTCGACGGCGCCCACCGTGCGGGTTGGACCGGTCAGGATCGCTCCGGTCTCCCCCAGTTCGACCTGCAGGGTGCCGCCGGGGTTGTGCACCCGTACCCTCGACCCGACCAGGCCCCAGCTCCGGACGGCGGCGGCGGCGGCGACGGTGCCGGTGCCGCACGCCAGGGTCTCCCCCACGCCTCGTTCCCACACCCGTAGGGTCAGCTCCTCGGGCTCAGGACCCGCGGTGACGAACTCCACGTTGACCCCCCCCGGGTGGACGGCTTGCAGTCGGGTTCCCAGCTCCGCCACGTCCACCGACGACAGGTCCGGCCCCAGCAGCACCAGGTGCGGATTGCCGAGGTCGACGGTGCGGGCCCTCCGGTCGGCGAACTGCTGCGGTTGGTCCGGCCCGAGCACGGGCTGGCCCATGTCCACGGCCACGTCGGCCTCCCCCGATCTCTCACCGACCCGGTAGTCGATCGTTCGGACCCCGGCCCGGGTCCAAACCGTGAACTGCGGGGGCGCCACCCAGCCGGCCTCCACTGCCGCCTGGGCCAGGCACCGGATGCCGTTCCCGCTCATCTCTGCTGCCGACCCGTCTGCATTGCGGAGATCCATGGCCAGATCCGTACCGTCGCGACCGGCGGTGACCCGGATCAGCCCGTCCGCGCCCACCCCGAAATGTCGATCGCACACGGCTCGCACCAGATCAGGGGTGAGAGTCCGTCGATCGTCGAGATCGCCAAGCACCACGAAGTCGTTACCGGCACCGTGGTGCTTGGTCATCCGCAGTCGACTGTCGTTCATACCTCGTGCCCGTCCCGATCGGTCAGTGCTCGACCGGCTGGGCGAGCAACTCGACCACCCGGTCCACCGCGCTCACGCCCGGCTCCACCCAAAGGATACGGGGATCGCGACGAAACCACGACCGTTGCCGCCGGGCCAAGGCGCGGGTACGCCGGATCGCCTCGTCCACCGCATCGGCAAGTGGGACGCCCGTCTCGACATGGGCGAGCAATTCGCGGTAGCCGAGCGCCTGACGGGCCGTGCGGGACAGACCATCGGGCACCTGGGCCAGGCGGTGCACCTCGCCCAGGAGGCCGGCATCCATCATCGCCTCGAACCGCGCCGCTATCCTCGCATCGAGTGCCGGCGGATCGCAGTCGATACCCACCAGGGTGAAGCGGCTGGGCGGGTACGACTCCAACCCGGGACCGAAGGACGAGAACGGCCGCTCAGCTCCGAGGGTCACCTCCAGGGCACGCACCAGCCGCCTCCGATTCGTCGGGGCGATCCGGCCGGCCGCGACCGGGTCCAACCGTGCCAGCCGTTGGTGCATGGTGGCCAAGGCGGTGGCCAGGCCGCCGCATCCGCTGCTCGAGGCGTCGTCGAGCTCCGCCTCGAGCTGGCGCGCCACGTCGGGGAATCGCCCGGGGAACATCAGCCCGTCGACGACGGCCCGCAGGTAGAGCCCGGTGCCACCGACGAGCAGCGCCCGACGACCCCGATCGGCAATGCCACTCAGCGCCATGAACGCCGCCTCCTGGAACTGGCGGACGGTGAACTCCTCACCGGGATCGGCCAGATCGAACAGGTGGTAGGCCAGCCGATCACGCTCCTCCTTGGCCGGCTTGGCGGTGCCGATGTCCATGCCGCGGTAGACGGCCATCGAATCGACCGAGACCAGCTCGACGCCACCCGGTCCCGATCCGATCAGGGAACCGACCGCCTGGGCCACCTCCGACTTGCCGGCCGCGGTCGGTCCGACCAGCGCGACCCCGCCGACCGGCCGCATCTCGGCTCAGCCGGCGGAGACCGGGATGAGCGACCGGTGCCTCGGCGGGGCGGTCACCTCGACCAGCTCACCGGAGAGGTGGTGCCGGGCGGCGGCGGTGACTCGCACCTCGGCGTAGGCACCCGCCCGCGGTGGCCGGTTCCCGATCGGCGCGAAGTGCACCAGCTTGTTCTGCCCGGTGCGGCCGGTCAGCATCGCCGGGTCCCGCTTGGACGGACCTTCGACCAACACCTCCTCGACCTGGCCGATCCGGTCGCGGTGTCGCCGCAGCGCGGAGCGCTCGACCACGGCCCGTAGCCGTTCGATCCGGTCGGCCATCACGTCCGGGTCGACAACGTCCTCGGTCATCGCCGCCGCCCTGGTCCCCGGACGCGGGGAGAAGACAAACGTATAGGCACTGTCGTAGTCGGCTTCGGCAACCACCTCGAGGGTCCGGACGAAGTCTGCCTCCGACTCCCCGGGAAAGCCGACGATCACGTCGGTGGACACCGCCAGGTCGGGAATCGCGGCTCGCGCTGCTGCCAACCGGGCCAGGTAGCGCTCGGCGGTGTAGCCCCGGCGCATCGCCACCAGGGTGGCATCGCTCCCCGACTGCAGGGGCAGGTGCAGGTGATTGCAGACCTCAGGGGTCTCCGCCATCGCCGCCACGGTCTCCGGACGGAGATCTTTGGGATGGGGACTGGTGAAGCGAACCCGCCGGATGCCGTCGACGGCTGCCACCTCCCGCAACAACGCGGCGAAGAGCGGCCGCCGTCCCGTGAGGTCCCTCCCGTACGAATTGACGTTCTGACCGAGCAGGGTGACCTCGGTCACCCCCCGGGTGGCCAAGGTCCTCACCTCACTCACCAGGTCGGCGAACGGGCGAGAGACCTCACCACCCCGCACCGACGGCACGATGCAGAAGGCGCACGAGTTGTCACATCCGATCTGGATGGTCACCCATGCCGCATACGGCAGCTCGCGCACGGCAGTCAGCGCGGCGGCATGCTGGTCCCCCGCCGAGGAGCCGGCCCCGTCCACCGGTTCCTCGGGGACGTCCACCAGGGGACCTTCCTCGGCCGCCCGCCGGAGCAGCTCGGGCGCGCCGGCCAGGTTGTGGGTGCCGAAGACGACATCCACGTGCGGAGCGCGCTGACGGACCTTGTCGCCCTCCATCTGCGCCAGGCACCCGCCGACGGCAATCTGCATCCCCGGGCGCGCCTCGCGCTGTGCCTTCAGGTTGCCGAGGTGACCGTAGAACTTGTTGTCGGCGTTCTCACGGATGCAACAGGTGTTGAACACCACCACGTCGGCGTGTTCGATGTCCGGCGCAGCCACCAGACCGTCCGCCACCAACAGACCGGCCAAACGCTCCGAGTCGTGATCGTTCATCTGACAGCCGTAGGTCACGATGTGGAACGCCCGGGGCGTTCCGGGTTGGGAGGGTCCCGGTTGACTCGACACACCCACAGGATAGGACGGGTCCCGGGTCACCCCGGGGGTACCGGGTGCGACGCCTCCACCACCGTGTGGATCCCACCCCGGACCAACCAGTCGGTGACCACGGTCATCGACCTCGGTCCGAGGGCATCGACGAGGTCGTCGAGAATCTGGTTGGTGACCGCCTCGTGGTAGACCCCCTGGTCCCGATAGCTCCACAGGTACAGCTTGAGCGACTTCAGCTCCACGATCGACGCGTCCGGGACGTAACGGATCCGCACGGTGGCGAAGTCGGGCTGGCCGGTCACCGGACAGACACAGGTCAGCTCCGGCGTCTCACATCGCACCTCGTAGGCACGGTCGGGAGACGGGTTGGCGATGGCCACGAGCGTGGAGCGAAGAGGGGAAGGCACCCACGGACTCTATCGGCGCACCGCCGATGCAGGGCCAACCGCCGCTTGCCGTCGAACCGCCGCTTGCTGTCGAACCGCCGCTTGCCGTCGAACCGCCCCCGGCCGTCGAAGGTCAGTGGCCGCCGTCGAAGTCGTAGAACTGGCTGCTGCTGCCGGGGACCGGACCTGCTGGCTCCGGCGCAGCCCCCGCATCGCGTTCCCAGGCCGGCTGGCGGTCACCCCAGAGGTTGTTCGAACCGTCACGATCGACCACCAGCCCTTCGAGATCAGGGCGGAGGAGGACCGCGTTGCCGGACACGTCGGCCTCGGCCAGCGCCGCCTGGGCCGCCTTGGTCACCTTGTCACCGTCTGTCCCACGGCAGATCCCGACCAGCGACGGACCGGCTCCCGACCAGCACACCGCCAGTGCTCCCCCCGCAGCCAGGCGGGAGAGCAGCTTCGGCGCCGCCGGGAACAGCGGGCTGCGGTAGTCCTGGTGGAGACGATCCTCGGTGGCCTCCCCCACCAGGAGCCGGCTGTCGCCCAACCCGGCAAGGAGGAACGCCAACCGAGAGAGGTTGAAAGCGGCATGCTCCCGGGTGACTTCGACCGGCAGCACCTGGCGCGCCCTCGACGTCGACAGCACCACGTCGGGGACGATCACCACGAACACCAGGCTGACATCGAGCGGCAGGCGTACCGCCCGCACCGAGCCCCGGACCACTGCCGAAGCCACCAGGCCACCGACCACCGACGCGGCCGCATTGTCCGGGTGGCCATCCATGTGGGCAGCCACCGCCAACGGATCCTTCGCCCCGGCGGCCGCCGCGGCCGCTGCGGCCAGCGCGGCCGACGAGCCGAGCCCGCGGCCGACCGGGATCTCGGAGCGCACGGTGATGGCCAGACGATCGGTGCCGGCGACGTCGATGGCCACCCGAGCTGCTAAGTGGGATGGGTCGTCGGCCAGGCCGGCCCCTTCACCTTCGGACCGGACGATCAGACGGGTGGCCGGTTCCACCTCCACCTCGACATAGCGATCGAGGGCGACAGCCAGTGTGTCGAACCCGGGACCGAGATTGGCCGAAGACGCTGGGGCTCGTGCTCGCACGACGACAGGGTAGCCCTCCGCTCACCGTCGCCGCTCGGTGAGCGACGCGGGTCCGCTCCGACTACCCATGGAGGAGGCGCCACCACCAGGACGGTTCGGACACGGTTGCGGAGAGTCGGAGCCCACTCGTCGCCGATTGGAGCCCGACCTGGTACCGCACCGAGCCGACCACCGCACCCCGCCGCGCTCCCTGCGCCACTTCGAGGACGTGCCGAGAGCGGACCGGCTGGCCTGGCCAGGCGAGCAGCGCGGCCGAACCGGTGGTGAGCACGTCCACGTGGTGGCCGACACCGCCCCAGGTGGTCGTGACACGAGCCACGGTCCGCCCTGGCACCGCCAGTACCACCAGCTCCACGCCGGCCTCGGCCGCGGAGAGCAGGCTCTCAGCGGCCGGCCCTGCGTATCGCAAGGGGTCGGGGATGTAAGGAATGGCCGTCGTGGTCGTGGTCGACGAGGTGATGGGCGCGGCAGCGGTGGCGGGCGGAGATCCGGCAGCCGGCGTCGTGGTCGCAGGAGTGGACACCGGGACCGGAGGCGGGTAGGGCTGGCCGAGCACCGCGGCGATGACCAACACCCGGCGTCCCCCGACCTGCCGTTCCGAGGCCAGGACCATGCAGCCCCCGGCCTGGGCAGTGAAGCCCGACTTGATGCCGACCACTCCGTTGGTGCCGATCTGGGTGACGATGTTGGGGACGGTCCCCACCAGCGGGAGGGTCACCGACGTCATCGAGACCACCGCGGCGAACGTGGGTATCGCCATGCCGGCGGCGGCGATCTTCAGGCAGTCCGCCGCCGACGACACCGAGGTCGCCGCGAACCCGCTGGCGTCGGTGTAGCGGCTGTCGGACATCCCCAACGATGCCGCCAGCGCGTTCATCTTGACCACGAACGCCGCCTGGCTTCCGGCGTCCCAGACCGCCAGCGCGTACGCCAGGTTGTTGGCCGATTGGGTGAGCAGCCCTTCGAGGGCCTGGCGCTCGGTCAGTACCTCCCCGGCCTGGACCGCGACGGTGGACTCGTCCTGGCGGACATCGCTCTCGTAGACCGCGGCGTCGGCGGCGGTCACGGTGAACGAAGGACCGCTCGCCCCCGGTGCCACCGGATGGTCCCGCAAGATCACGACCGCAGTGGTCATTTTGGTGAGGGAGGCGATCGGGACCGACGACTCAGCGCCCGACTGCAGCGCGATCCCCAGCTGGGGTATCGCGACCGCGGCCTGGCCGGTTGCGGGCCACGGAAGCACGGGGGGCTGTCCCGGCACGGTCCGGGCCGAGCCGAGGCTCGCCTGCAGCACCGTGGGAGGGAGGGGACCATCGAGCTGGTGGGCGGCGACCAGACCGAGCGCTCCCACCACCAGCACCCCGACCACCACGATGGTCGCTAAACGCCACGGGAACCCTCC
>DAHXOD010000219.1 GCA_027365055.1 bacterium | reverse complement strand
CGTCAGGATGAGGGCGGCCCCGTCATTCGCGAAGAGGGCCGCGACGACCGCTCCCAGCACGAGCACCGACACGAACAGGCGAGGGCCACTGCGCCCGGCCCGGTGCGCCACCGCAAGGGCGGCCCACCGGAAGAACCCGATCGCGTCGAGCACCAGGGAGATCAGGATGATCCCCACGAACGTGAGCGTGGCGTTCCACACGATGGAGACGACCGTTCCCACGTCCCGCAGGGAGACCACGCCCAGGAGCACCGCGAGAACGGCTCCGACGGCGGTCGGCCAACCGATGCCCAGTCCCCTGGGCTGCACGATCACGAGTGCGAGCACCGCAAGGAACAGACCGAGTGCCAAAAACGCTTCCAATCCCTGGCCTCCGTTTGGGGGACGCGGCGTACCGGCCGGACGGCCGGGCCCTGGCCCGCCCGCTAGCTAGTTAGCTAGCTAGGGCTGCGCCGACGTTCCCGGATCGGCATCCGCAAGGTCCGTCCACGCCTCGTAACGCTGATCCAGCGTCGCGAGGAGCTCCTGGTACTCCCGCTGGAGATCCGCATGCTCC
>DAHXOD010000218.1 GCA_027365055.1 bacterium | reverse complement strand
CGATACCGAGGTCGAGGTGCTCTCCTCCATCTCCTACCAGCCGAACCGGGCCACGCTCCACACCGACGCCACGCTCATGCCGCGTCGCAGGAGGGCCTGGGCCAGCTGGAACTATCATCTCACCGCCATCGCATCGGGACATGCCTCTCTCAGCTACCACATGAACCGTCTCCAGAGACTCAAGAGCCGTCACGAGATCCTCGTCACCTTGAACGACGAGGGCCGGATCGATCCCGCTTCGATCGCGGCCGAAATCGACTACTCACACCCGGTCTTCACTACCGCCGCGTTCGCGGCACAGCGCCGCCACCACGAGGTCTCTGGCCGGAACGCCACCTCGTACTGCGGCGCCTACTGGGGCTACGGCTTCCACGAGGACGGCGTCAGAAGCGCACTCGCGGTCTGCGCGGGTCTGTCACAGCGCCAGCGCTCGCTCGTGTGATGCGCAGCGCGCTCTATCTCGGCCGCGTGCGGCATCGCCGGTTTCACCCGTCCTACCGTGCCTTTGGCTATCGCGTCGGTATGGTCTATCTCGACCTCGACGAGCTCGACGGCG
>DAHXOD010000217.1 GCA_027365055.1 bacterium | reverse complement strand
CGTTCGAAGGCCGCTGTGGGTCGCCACTCGAAGTGGGCCGCCCAAGAGGGCACTTGCTCCGGAAGCAGTGGCAGCGAAAGCGCAAAACCCTGTCCTGAATCGGCCCCCAGCGTACAAGCCAGATCCACTTGATCCTGTGTCTCCAGCCCTTCCAATACGGTACGCAAACGCAGGCTCCGAGCCACCGCCAAGAGGGCTTCGAGGAATTGGGACTGCTGCAGGGGATCGGTGTCGAGATCGGCCAGCAGTCGCCGATCGAACTTCACACTATGGAATGGCAGGTTACGCAGGCGCCAGAGATTGCTGTAGCCGGAGCCGAAGTCATCCATGACCAGTCGCACGCCCAGCTCGGCGAGGTGCTGGATGGCGATGTCGCGCATGGCCGTGGCGGACGTTTCTTCGTCCTCCAGCAGCTCCAGCATCAATCGTTGGGGGGCCATGCCTGTCGCTGCCAAGGCATCCTGAATCCAGCGAACGCAGTCGGGGTGGACCAGGACTGACGGTGGCAGGTTGAGCGTCAACGCCAGAGAGAGCGAGTGCAGATCCCACTGCGCCAGATGG
>DAHXOD010000216.1 GCA_027365055.1 bacterium | reverse complement strand
GACCGCATGCGGCGCGGTCTGCGGGCGACGGCACCCGCGCGTCGATGAGGGCCTTCACTCGAAAGTCCGCACCCGGCGGCAGCCAGCACTAGGCCGCCTGCCCGAACACCCCTGCCGGAGCTGGCGTTTTGCCCAATTCGCAGCTTCTACCGTCCGGCGTTCGCTTGTCTTAGGACTATTACGATCAGATACTTGAAGCCCTTCTTATACGAGATCTCGTCGATGCCGATACGGCGAAGCCCGTCGAGCGGGTCTTTTCGGCCATGCGCGTCGGCCACCACCCTGGTCACGATCGCCCCGACGGTCCGCCACGCGATGCGCATCAGCTCCTCGACTGCTGAGCGGCTGGTGTGCTTGGCGAGCCACGCCACCTGGTCCTCGAACATCACGGTGTGTCGCGCCCGGTGTCTCGCCCAGGGAAAGGCGACCACCACGATCCCGTGCTCGGGGCAGCGCACCCGGGGAGCCTCTGCCTCGAGATAGGTCGGGACCGACCCGAGATCAAGGGTCCTCCACCGCCTTCGCCCCTCTCCCTTGTCCTCCCAGGCACAGCGGCGGGCAC
>DAHXOD010000215.1 GCA_027365055.1 bacterium | reverse complement strand
GACGGCCAAGGAGGGCGCTTTGCACCGCCAGCACGTCCTCTTCGGAGCCTGCTTCTACATAGAGAGCCGCGGTCCCACCGACGCGGTAGGTAGTGAGCTTCCCCAAGGGATGATCGTGCCGGACCCGACTGCCGAGTGACTCCGCCACCCGGCGCAGGTCGCGTCCGGCGCCGGCATCGCAGCCACCATGGAGGGCGTGGCTCTTCACAGGTCGCCTACCACGTCGGTGCTGCGAGAAGCTCGTCGGGCAGCGTGGTCAGGTCTCCTGCACCCAAGGTGCAGCAGACGTCACCCGGCTGTAGCAGGGCAGCCACCTGGATTCGCAGATCTTCTCGGTTCGGTGCGTATAGGACTCGCTTGGAGGGGAGGTGAGCAGCCACGGCGTCAGCCACGAGCTTGCCCGACACTCCCGGTACCGGCCTTTCGCCGGCGCCGTACACGTCGGTCACCACCACCACGTCGGCATCGTCGAACGCAGAAGCGAAGGAGCCCGCCAGCGCAGCGGTGCGCGTGTAGCGATGGGGCTGGAAGACGGCTACGACATTGCGCCACTCACCGGCGC
>DAHXOD010000214.1 GCA_027365055.1 bacterium | reverse complement strand
AGCGGTCGGCCGGTGGTATCGGGCAGCGAGCGGGACGGTGCGTCGATCCATGGATCGGGCACGATGACCGCGTCGCAACCAGGCGGCACGCCTGCGCCCTCGGGATGGGCCACCCAGCACAGGTAGAGGTCGGGGAACCCCAGTCGCTGGGCCTCGGCCCGCCAGGTGTCGGTGGTGCGAACCGGGTCGGGGAGGAGGGCGGGCCGGTAGACGAGGAACAGGGGTCGCCCGTCGATGGTGACGTAGCGGGGGTCGGCGAAGGCGGTGGCCAGCCAGCGGATGTGGGCCAGGTCGTCCTCGGGGCTGAAGCGCTGGGGCATCAGCACCGCCCCGGTCTGGTCCCACTCACGGGTCCAGGGCTCGTTCGACCAGCACAGCGCGAAGGGGAAGTCGGGCTCCCCCGAGGCGAGCACCTCGTCGAAGGGACGCTCGAGGAGCCGCTTGCCGTGGAACCAGTAGTGGTAGTAGACGAAGCCGGAGATCCCGTGGGCCCGGGCCAGCTCGGCCTGGGCGGATCGCACCTCGGGCACCCGGAGGTCGTAGTAGCCGAGCTCGCCGGGCAGGTGGGG
>DAHXOD010000213.1 GCA_027365055.1 bacterium | reverse complement strand
ATGACCAACGACAAGACGATGACCGAAGCAGAGCTGTTCTTTGCCATGAAGCGACAGCCCGGCGTTGAAAACCGCCATCACGTGCTGAAGGGGGTCATCGACTTCGTCCCCATCTACTTGAAGTCCAACGAGCGCATCGATGCGTTCGCTTTCCTCGGCTACGTCGCCGTCCTGCTCCACGCACTGATCGAGCGCGAACTACGACGGGCGATGCGCGAGCAGGACATCGGCGAGCTTCCCCTCTATCCCGAGGGCCGAGCGTGCAAGGCGCCGACGGCGGCCCGGGTCATCGAGATCCTCGAGCCGCTCTCGGCCTACGAGCTCGTTGCGGGCGAGGAGGTGCTAAAGCGCTACGACCCGACCCTCACCTCGCTGCATCGTCAGATCCTCGCCCTGCTCAGCGTCCCCGAAGCTGCTTACACCGCGGATCAAACGACCGCCACGTAATTGGGGAGATATCCGTCAGGCAACCTGCGGAAAGGGAGGTAGAGCGCCGAGTTTGGAGAGAATCTCCTCGGACGGATCTCCAGAGGCCAGGCCGGCGAGGGCGATCCGGATGGCATCGCTCCG
>DAHXOD010000212.1 GCA_027365055.1 bacterium | reverse complement strand
AGCCTCGACAACGTCTTTGCCGCCGAGGAGCTGACGAGCTGGGCCGCCCGGCTCAAGCGGGCGATCGGTCGCGATGAGCTCGCTCTCGTCGGCGAGCCGAAGGTGGACGGCCTGGCGCTGTCGCTCCGCTACGAGAACGGTGAGCTCGTGCGGGCCTCGACCCGAGGCGATGGCGCTGTCGGCGAAGACGTCACGGCCAACGTCGCCACGATCCGCGCCATCCCTCACTCCCTTGACGCCTCGGCTCCGCCGTTGCTCGAGGTACGCGGGGAGGCCTACATCGAGCTCGCCGCGTTCGAGCGGCTGAACCAAGCCCAGGAGCTGGCGGGCCAGCGGCGCTTTGCCAATGCCCGCAACTGCGCCGCGGGCTCGCTGCGACAGAAGGACCCGTCGGTCACCGCGGCGCGTCCACTGTCGTTCTTCGCCTACCAAGTCGGCACGGGTGGCTCCTTCTCGAGCCACCGAGACGCGCTTGCCGAGCTCGAGCGCTATGGGCTGGCCGTGAGCCCACTCGTGCGGCTCCTCGAGGGGATCGACCAGGCGATCGGCTACTGCGAGGAGCTGCAGGCT
>DAHXOD010000211.1 GCA_027365055.1 bacterium | reverse complement strand
TCCAGGTCGGCACACGCGCATGCCGGTTGGCCGTGTGGTAGCAGGTGACGAACTCGTCCAGATCCTCGCGCTTGAGCGGAGCGGTCTTCAGCGTGAAGTGCTGGTTGGTGCGCAGGTCGTAGATCCAGAGCGTCTTCGTCCATGGCGTCTCGGACGCCGGCTTCTTGTCGAAGAACAGCACATTCGCCTTGACGCCCTGGGCGTAGAACAGGCCCGTCGGCAGGCGCAGCAGGGTGTGCAGCTCGCACTCGTGCAGCAGCTTGCGGCGGATGGTCTCGCCGGCGCCGCCCTCGAACAGCACGTTGTCGGGCACCACCACGGCGGCGCGGCCGTGGATGTCGAGCAGCGTCTTGATGTGCTGCACGAAGTTGAGCTGCTTGTTGGACGTGGTCGCCCAGAAATCATCGCGCTCGATGATCTCCTTCTCGGAGGTCGTGCGGCCGTCCTCGCCGACGATCATCGTGCTGGATTTCTTGCCGAACGGCGGATTGGCCAGTACCACGTCGTAGCGCTCGCCTGGGTCGCTCGCCAGCGCATCGGTCACCTGCACCGGCACACTGGTTTCCGAGCC
>DAHXOD010000210.1 GCA_027365055.1 bacterium | reverse complement strand
GAGTTTCGTGGCGCGTGGTCCACAGCGCATCAAACGCTGCGAGCGCGGACGATCCGACCGAAGCAAAGGACGACCCGATCGTATAACCGGCCGTAGGCAACGCATCCGACGTAGTCGGCTGCTGGATGCTGGTCGTTTTCGAGCCCACGACGGTGGTTTTCGTAACCGTCGTGGTATTTCCTTTGGTCGTGGTGGTCGTGGTGGTCGTGGTGGTCGAGCCCACTTTAGGCGGTCGAGTGGTGGTGGAGGTCGTGACATGGGGTTTCGCCTTAGGGCGTGGCTTGGGCGTTGGTCGGGGTTGAACGTGGGAATGACTTTTCTTTGAGGAAATCGGAGGATGGGCGGGGGGTTGCACTCCACACCCCGCTAACCATAACGCGCTTACGGGTATAAGGGCCCAACGGGTACGTGGCATCGGATGACATCGCTCCTTTCGGTAGCTTACGGGGCATTTCCGTATTTGGCGGTAATGCTTTGGGCCAGGGCTGCCATCGCATTCGCGTAACCGGTCATGGTTTCGTTGTTCCCGGCCTGCGGAGCTGGCACGGTGTTTAAAATAATGCTGGCTTGGCTCCAGGGC
>DAHXOD010000020.1 GCA_027365055.1 bacterium | reverse complement strand
CTCGCCGGAGCTGAGCAGGGTGAGCTGGTTCGGGTCGATGGTGCGGCGCCTGCGGGATCTCGGATCCGAGGAGAGCTCAGCTGCTGTCACCTTGACCCGCCGACAGAGGGTGCGGGCCCCAACGGGCCAACCCTTGGGGAAGTAGTCGCACTCGGCGACTTCTGCATCCATGCCCTTGGTCCTTTTCCAGTCCCCATCAGGGATCTTGCGCTCTGCGCGCCACACTGCGTCGGTCCGTTTGACCGCGATCGCGTAGTCACAGTGCAGGGTCAATGCAGCTGTTGCGAGCTTGGCGTCAAAGAAGCCGGAGTCGGCCCGCACGATGGGACGGAGAAGCCCATCGGGCAACGAAGCGAGCGCCCGGGCCAGAAGGCCTGCGGCCTGGGGACGGGGGTCGGATCGCCCTGACCCGAAGTCCGCAGCGAGGACCCATCCCGCCTCTGCCCACACCGCAGGGTGCGGGCGGTAGACCCTCTGGCCCTGGTAGTTGTACGCCGAGCCCTCCTTCATCCGTCCATAGACCTCGGTGTCCGTCGGGTCGAGGTCGATGGTCGGGCGCTGTGCCGCGAGATCTGTGCGGCGCTTCTGTGGCAACAGGGCGAAGACACCGTTGACGAGCTTCGCGTTGGCGCGCTCCACGTGGGCGCGTATCTGCTCGTCGAAGCGCTTGCCGAGACCGATCACCGTCGTCGACGCCGGCACGTCGGGCACCGCCCGGAGCCGGCACCCGGAGGTGTCCTCGCGCTGGTGGTCGAGGTCGCAGAGGAAGTCCCCACCGGCGAGCATCGTCTCGGCGAGGGACACCATCAGGCCTCCGAGCATGAGACCACGCTTGCGGTGCTTGAACCGCGGTCCGCCGTCGTCGATGGCCGTCGCGATCCCGAGCACCTTGTCCAGCTTCGCTACCAGGTGGAGGCCTGCTCGAGGAGTGATCCGACCGTCAGGTGCGCCCAGCACCACCTTGGGGTTCTTCTTCGCTATTCTGGTCACCAGACAGGTGCCTTTCGTTTGGGATCATGGCGTTTTCGTCAACCACCATTCTCCCAGGTGAAAGGCACTTTGTCGCGGATCGAACGCATGTTCGCGTGGGCTTACTCACCGATCTAGGTCTGACAGCGCAGCAAGCAGAAGATCCGCCCGAGAGTCCGGCGTCACGACCACCGGATCGACGCAGAACGGCACTTCCGTCGTCACCACGCCGATTCCAGCCCTCGGGTCGTGAGCCGGACGACGCGGTGCTCCTCCCCCTCACGCAGGCGGGAGCTCTTTGGCGATGCGCTCCGCCAGTTCAGTCATGCGTTGTCCGTCGAGCGGTCCGGACCGGAGCAGGAGGTCGGGCAGCACGGCCCGCCAGCACACGACCACGCCTCGCACCATCCACGGCCGGCGGCCGAGCCAGCCGACGGTCGCGTCGACGAAGCAGAGCGCCGGCCGCACGACCGCATCGCCGAGCAGGTCGGCACAGGCCCCGTGCACAGTCTCGACCTGCCAGCCCATGGCGTCGACCAACCTGGTCTCGTCCCGTCCGCCGACAACGAGACGCTCGTCCCGACCGAAGAGGCCGCCCTTGTTGCGGGACTCGAGGCGCTTGCCCGATCGGACCTTCGCGTCGATCACCCACACTCCGGCCGGCGTCACGGCGACGTGGTCGATGTTGCTCCGGCTCCCGGGCTTGTGCCGGTCGTGCAGGGCGATGATCCCCGGGATCGCATCGAGCGCTTCGCCGACCTTTTGCTCACCCGGGGCGCCCGTCACCCAGGCCCGGACGTGTTGTGGAGCCGGTCGGGCCTGGACCTTCGGAGTGACGGCAGCGACGACCCGGCCCGCAACTGGATGCTCGGCCTTGATCTGCGATCGCCACTCCCGATCGGCGGCGACGCGGACCTCTTCACGTCGCCGGTGTCGATCGGACCTTCTCTCTGCCTCTCGGGTGACCGATCGACCGGCAGTCCCCCGATCGAATGCCTGCGCTGAGGGCTCCGGCGGGGCCGGGGCGGATGGCAGCGCCGCGGTCGTCGTGGAGCCCAGACACGACATGCAGGTGACCTTCTTCGCCACGCTGTCCCACCCCGCCCGTTCACCGACGCCCACGGCACCGCCGCAGGTCACACAGTTGTCCGCCCGCCGCAGGATCAGCATCCTCACCCGAGAGCTATCGGCGATACGGCCCGCCACCTGTAGGACACGTGGGGCTGTTGGCGGGCAGACCCCAAGGTCGGGGCCGTACGAGACAACTGGCCCGGATGCCACACCCGCGCCCGGTCGCCCCGGCGCTCGGTGCCCCCGGACGCGGAACGCCACATCCACCTCACACCACCGTCGCTCGTTCACGCCTGCACCATCCGCCCGTCAGTGTCGAACAGGGCTAGCTCGCCCGGCGTGCACAGGTGGGGACGACGAAGGCCCGTTCGTTCACCCGCCAGAGGCCCTCGCCACGGGCGAGCTCGGGGAGCTGGGCAATCTCGACCGAGGTGAGGCCGAGCACGCCGCCGGCGGCTTGGGCTTCGTCGAAGGGCTCGTTGTAGAGGATCCGGGTGGCGGTGTCGCCGAGTAGACCTTGGGCGAGCCCAGCGACTGCGAGCTGGCCTCGCCGACGCCGTCGAGGTTCGGAGAGACGATGGACGACCATCAGGTTGGCCAGTCCCCAGGCCCGGGACAGCTTCCACTGGGCCTGCATGCGGGCGAGCAGAGCAGGCTGGGCGAGGAGCCTCCACGCTTCGTCGTAGACGACGAGGCGCTGCCCACCGTCAGGATCGGCGAGAGCGGCCTCCATCCACGTCGACGCACAGGTCATGACGAGTCCGATCAGGGTGTCCTCGCCGACATGTTGACCGAGGCCTGGGCATGGGGTGGGACACCCGCAGCCGGCGTCACTCGACCCGACCGAAGTTCGAGATCACCGGTGTTCCCGACGCGCTCATGGCCGAGTTCTCGAAGCGTTCGGCCCAGGTCGAGGAGGCCAAAGATGAGCTGGTGGCCGCCTTCGTCTCCGGCCACGGGCGCCAGCCGACGAACGTCGAAGTCCTCCGCATGCGCCAACGGGCCACTCTTGCCACCCGGCCTGACAAGGCCCACCGAAGCCTGGCCGAGATGACGGCCGATTGGCGCCATCGAGCTGGCGAGTACGTGGGCGACACGGCCGACCAGGTGTCCTGGATGACGGGCCTGAAGGACCGGAACGACCTGCCGCTGCTGCGGGCCGACGACCTGGATGGCGGGATCCTCGGCGATGCCGCCGAGGCGACGGTGGCGGCCGTCGCCGAGCGTCGTTCCACCTACGGGCGCCACAACCTGCTGGCCGAAGCAGCCCGCCTCCTCGACGGCGTCCGATTCGCCAGCCCCGACGACCGGGTGGCGGTGGCAGAGCGCATTGTTGAGTTGACCACCGAGCGATCGGTCCTGCTCACCCCTGCCTCCCCCCACCACACCCCGCGCGCCACCTCCGGGCGGACGGTTCCTCCCGGCTCGATCCGGCACGCCATCAACGGTTCACCACCCAACTGCTGCTCGATGCCGAAGCACGACTCCTGGCTGCAGGCAGACGCACCGACGGGCCGACCGTACCGGTCGACGTCGTCGCTGAGGTGGTCGAGCTGCCCCTGTCGGGAAGATCCCACGGACTCTCGCTCGACCAGGCGCTCGCCGTGGAAAAGATCACAGCCTCGGGTCGTCGACGTCCTCGTCGGCCCGGCAGGGACGGGGAAGTCGACCACGATGGCCGGACTCCGGGCGGCCTGGGAGGCCCACTACGGAGCCGGCACAGTGGTCGGCCAGCGCTTCTCGTGCCCCGGTGTCGGACCAGGCATCAGCCCTCCCTTCGCCGTGCTACCCGCGGTAGTCAACCGCAGATACCAGCGGATCGGGTGGATCCCATCGCCACAGGGGGCGAAGGACCCGATCGGCGCGAGACGGTGATCCAGTGGCCCGGACCCTACGATGCGAAGACGGTGAACCGGGTGCTCGGCGAAGAGCAGTGGCGAGACAGCGAGGCCTGGTTCGACAACGCTCGCAAACTCCGGGCACTCGTTAGTGAGCTGGAGCGGCTCTCGCTCGAGATCTTCGAGGAGGACGCCCGCTGGACCACGCGGTCACCGGCCTCAGACGGCCCCTGAACCGGCGCCAACGTGCGAACCATCCACTGCGAACGAGTCGGGGAATTGAGCCGCCGCGCGCGAGTCGTGCGCGTACGGACGGGCAACTATGGCCGATCGGGCCGATCGGGCGCGACGCAAGAACTGGAGATGCGCGATCAGAGACGCAGGACCTTATCGGCCTGATCCAGCCAGAAGTCGATCTCACTGACGCTGCCTCGGCGGATCGGCCAGTCGATCAACCGGACAAATAGATGCCCGAGGTAGGCCCGGGTCCGAACCTCGTCCAGGTCATCGAACGCCGCCCGAAAGAGCCGACTCCTCACCCCTGGCTCGCAACGTACCGTCTGGCTGGTGAGAGCCAGCATCACCAGGTCGAACGCAGCGTCACCGGTCACCACGAAGTCGGTGTCGACGACGGCCGACAGGGCTCCTCCGAACTCGAGGAAGTTGCCGGGGTGCCAGTCCCAGTGGACGAGATCGGCTCCCGCCAGGTCGTCCGGGCGCAGCGTTCTCCCGAACTCCTCGATACCGGCCACGAGCCGGGCCGTTCGCTGGTCGTAATTGGAGAGCGAGTCATGGCGGCAGTAGCCCTGACCGCCAACCGTCAGTGTCTGGATCAGCGCCGTAGGCCAGTGGCAGGCGTCCCCTGGTCGAGCCAGCCCAAGGCGCTTGGAGTGGAGCCCGAGCAGTTGATCGACGATCCCATCATTGATTTCCTCCAGCGGACGTCCCGGCATCAGCTCCTGGAGCACGAAGAGGCACTCGCTGTCTTCGACCGTCTGTTGGCAAGGAACGGGCCAGCCTCCGTCAAGTCGGAGCCGCTCGGTCAGTACGACGGCTTCGCTACGGAGACTCCGGGCCACCTGGCCGTCCGCCTCCCATTTCAGGACAAACCGCTCTCCTGTCGCACCGTTCGCTATCTTGTGCGCACCGGTCTCTCCGCCACTCAGCCGCCCGACGAGCCGATAGGGGATGCCGGTTATGCCGACAAGCCGAGCGACGGCATCAGGGGCGACTGTATCTGCTGCGTCACCCATGGCCACAGCCTGGCAGGTTCGCGTCGTCCCAACCTCGGCGAGCGTCACCGCCGACGGTGAGAGGGACGCGGTCTGGAAGTACGCCATCAGTATCACGCGCCAGGGGCCCAATGGCAGCGTCCGTCGGCGGGAGGCGGACGGGTGGGACACCGTGTTGAGGGTCACAGCTCCCGGGTACAGTCCTGTTCCTTGCTCCATCTCCACGCTGCCGACAGGATCGAACCGCTCGCCCGGCGCTTGGCGGAGGTGTACGCGGCCCCCCCCGACGACGCGCTGGCACCCGACTGGGTTGCGGTCCCTTCCGCCGGCATGGAGCGGTGGTTGTCGCTCGAGCTCGCTCGGTATCTCGGAGCGGCGGGCGGGGGCTCCGGTGACGGGGTCACTGCCAACATCGACTTCCACTTCCCCGACTCGCTGAGGCAGAGCGTGCTGGCAGCCGGTCGTGATCCGACGACACCGGATCCATGGCAGGTCGAGCGACTCACCTGGACCGTGCTGCAGAGCGCCGAGGAACGTCGCGACGGCCTTCCCCGCGCCTTGGGCGATCCACAGCCGGGTGTGCCGCGCTTCGGCACCGCCCGGAGGATCGCCGACCTGTTCGACCGCTACCACGTCCACCGTCCCGCGATGATCCGGCACTGGGCTGCCGGTCACCTGGTGGACGGGACCGGGAGAGACCTCCCCCCCCACAACCAGTGGCAACCGAGGCTATGGCGCCTGTGTCGGGCGTTCATCGGCGAGCCGAGCCCACCCGAACGGCTCCCGGACCTCCTCGAAGCTGTGAGAAGCGGGTCGCTGGACCTGGACCTGCCTGGGCGGGTCGCCCTGTTCGGCCTCACCCTCCTCCCGGGCGGTGCCTCCTTCCTCGATCTGGCTGCCGCGGTGGCATCGGCTCGGGACGTACACGTCTTCCTGCTCGAGCCGTCGACGGCCGTCCGTGGCCGGCTGGCGGCGCTCCCGGAGCAGCCGGTCTCCGGCGCTCGCCTCCGCGCCGAGGACCGGAGCGACGAGATGGTCCACCACCCGTTGCTCCGCTCGTGGGGGCGCCTCCATCGTGAGACGGCCGTGCTGTTGGTCGAAGCATCCCGGCGGAGCCTGCCCCAGCCTGAGCACGTGACCGGCAGTCGTGACGGTGTCGGCAGTGGTGACTCTCCGGATCGAGGACCGTCCCGACCGTCACTCCTGGCCGAGATCCAGGCGGACATCCGAGCCGACCGGGCACCGAGCGGTGCACTCCGTCCCGACCCATCCGACCGATCGGTGCAGCTACACGCCTGTTCCGGGCCGACGCGCCAGGTCGAAGTGGCACGCGACGTCATCCTCCATCTCCTGGCCGATCCGGAGCTGGATCTCTCGGAGGACGACATCGTGGTCGTCACCCCGTCCCTCGACCGATTCGCACCCCTCATCGAAGGGATCTTCGGGTCGTCCGCCGGCCCGATCCCGGCCCACGGCGTCCCGGTCCCAGGGGAGCCGACCCGGCAGGAGCCGACCCGAGAGCCATCACAGGCAGCCCAGCCGCCGGCACTCCGGTATCAGATCGCAGACCGCTCCATCCGGACGACCAATCCGGTCCTCGATGCCATGACCGACCTGATGGCGTTGCTCGGCGGCCGCTTCGACGCCGCTTCGGTCCTCGATTTCATCGGCTCCGCCCCCGTCCGGCGTCGGTTCGACCTCACGTCCGACGACGTGGCCCGTATCCACGACTGGGTCCACGCCACCGGGATCCGATGGGGTCTTGACGCCCACCACCGGCGCAACTTCGGCCTTCCCGCCAGCGTCGACACGAATACCTGGGAAGCCGGCCTCGATCGGCTCGTCGTCGGGACGGCCATGCACGACGACGGGTTGCACCTGGCGGTGGGTGGCGTGGCACCCTACGAAGCGGGGAGCGACGACGCTGCCCTGGCCGGCCGTCTCACCGAGCTGATCACCGCGCTGGCCCGGCTCCAGCGGGAGACCGACGTGGTGCGCCCGGTCGACGCCTGGATGGCCCTGCTCCGATCGACCATCCCGGACCTGTTCGAGACGGCCCCCGATCTTCGCTGGCAGCTCGACGCCCTCTCCCGTGTGCTGCGGACGGTAACGGAGAGCGCGACGACGAGCGGCCTTAGCGCACCGACGCTGATCTCCTTCGCCGACGTCCGGCGGATCCTGGACGTGGAGCTCCGGGCCGGCCCCGGACGTCCCAACTTCTTCCGGGGCGGGGTCACCGTGACCTCGATGACGCCCTTGCGAGGTGTCCCCTTCCGGGTCGTCTGCCTCCTCGGGACGGACCACGAGGCGCTGACCACGGCGACTGCCGACGGCGACGACCTCACGGCGACCGGGCCGCTGCTCGGCGACCGGGACCTACGGGGGGACATCCGCCTGGCGTTGCTGGAAGCGGTGTTGGCCGCCGGCGACCGGCTGATCGTGATCCGGGACGGCCGCGACGTCCGCACCAACCGTGACATTCCGCCGCCGGTGGTCGTCGAAGAGCTGACCGACACACTGGGCGCCATGGTCGACCCCGAGCTGCGCCCGGCCATCCTGGAGGCGTTGGAGACGACACACCCCCGGCAAGCCCACGACGAGCGCTGCTTCGAGCCAGGGGTGGTCGTCGACGGCCCGTGGAGCTTTGATCCCGGGGGTCGTGCCGGTGCGCTGGCACGTCGCGCTCGGGTGGAGACAGGCCCGTCCGTCTTCCTGTCTGCTCCTCTTGAACGACCAGCTGCCCCCCTGATCTCCCTCGACCAGCTCCGGAAGTTCTTCCAGAAGCCGGTTGGCTGCTTCTTGGAAGAGCGCCTCGGGCTGCGGCTGCCCCGGGTCGAGCAGGCCCCCAGGCCGGTGGTGCCGCTCGCGCTCGAGCAGCTTCCCGCCTACGAGGCAGGGAGGCGCCTGCTCGACGTGCTGCAAGAGGGTCGGTCGTGGCAGGAGTGGGCACGGGTGGAGGTCCGGCTGGGCACGGTGCCCCCCGGTGTGCTTGCTCCCGTTGCACTGGAGGAGGTGCGTACCACGGCAGAGGAGATCTTCCGGGCCGCGGTCTCCCACGGCCTGCGCACCGGATCCCGTGGCGCCGTGCCGGTCGACGTGACGCTGGCGGATGGCACCCGGATCGTCGGCACCGTGGGGGACCGGCTGCGTCTCCCGGCCGGCGGGCCGTGCGACGTCGGGTTCGCCCGGTACAAGCCGGTCGACCGGGTCCACGCCTGGCTCGACCTCATGGCCCTGGTGGCCACCGACCCGTCGAGACCGTGGCGATCGGTGGCCGTCAGGCGGGCGGAGAGCAAACAGAAGAAGGCTGTCTCTCCGGTGATCGTCGATCTCTCCCCGGCTGCCGCCCCCGACGACGAACGTCGAGCCGAGACCGCCCGGCAGGCGCTCGGCGTCGCTGTCGACCTCTACCGGAGAGGCCTGGCTGAACCGATCCCGCTCTTCCCGACCTTCTCGTATGCCGTCGCGCTCGGAGATCACCCCCGGAGCGCCTGGCGACCCTACGCCTGGCGACCCTACGGCGGGCGGGGCGACGGCGGGCGGGGCGACGGCCACGACCCGAGCGACCGGCTCGTGTTCGGTGAGTGCAGCTATGCCGACATGATGGCGATCGAACCGGTCGAAGGTGACCCGGAGGGCCCTGGGAACCGTGTCGGGCGCTTCGCCCACTACCTGTGGGATGCCGTCGATCGTTCGACCACACCCTCTCCCGATCCAGGAGCGGGCGGTGACAGCGGTGGCGCCACGGAGGGCGGCACGGGCAACGACACCGGAGAGGCGGGAGGATGACCGCCGTGCCGATCGCTCACTTCGACCTCGCCGAACCAATTCCGGAGGAGACCTTGGCCATCGAGGCCAGCGCCGGCACCGGGAAGACCTTCACGCTTGCGGCGATGGCCACCCGTTGCCTGGCCGAGCTCGATCTCTCTGCATCGGAGCTCCTGGTCGTCACCTTCACCCGAGCTGCCACGAGCGAGCTCCGGAGCCGGATTCGCCACCAGATCGTCGACGCCGCTGCCTACCTCCGTGCCGCGACACCCCCTTCGACGGAGGACCAGCTCCTCCTCCAGCTCCGCGACGCCGATCCGGTCGAGCGGGCCCGACGCGGCGACCGCCTCGATCGGGCGGTCGCCGAGCTGGACACGGCGACCATCACCACCATCCACGGCTTTGCCACACAGATGCTTGGCGCGTTGGGAGTGAACGGCGCCGTGGATCCGGACACGGTGCTGGTCGACGACGCCACCACGCTCGTGCACGAGGTCTGCGCCGACGTGCTTGCCGCCGCCGCCGCCGAGCTCTCCTCGGCTGACGACCTCCCACAGCTGAAGGACCTGGTGGATGTGGTCAGGATCCGGCTGGCCATGCCCGATCTGGTCCTCCATCCAGCCGGTGGTGCCGGGTCCGGTGTCCCGGGGGCGGTCCTCGTCGAGCTGGCGGAACGCTGTGTCACGACCATCGGCGACCGGCGCCGGAGACGCGGAACGTCGAGCTTCGACGACGTCCTGGTCCGCCTCCGGGATGCCCTCCAGGGCGATGCCGCCACCACCACCCGTGCCGCCCTCGCCGGCCGCTTCCAGGTGGCGCTCATCGACGAGTTCCAGGACACCGACCCCGTGCAGTGGGCCATCTTCTCCCAGCTCTTCGGGCAGGCTGCCACCGGCGAGCGCCTGGTGCTGGTCGGTGACCCCAAACAGGCGATCTACTCCTTCCGGGGTGCCGACGTCCACACCTTCGCCGAGGCGGTGGCACCGCGCCCGGGTCTCGTGAACCGCGCGCTCGACACCAACTGGCGGTCGGACGGGGCCATGTTGACGGCGCTCAACGTCTTGTTCGACGGCGCTTCCTTCGGCGATGACCGGATCGCGTACGTCCCCGTCGAACCGGGACCTACCAACGCCATGAAACGGCTCGTCGACGAGCACGGGATCGCATACCGCTCCCTGTCGATCCGCCTCGCCCTCGGCCCGGACATCAGGCGGGGCAAGGATGCCTTGGAGACCGGCGACGTCGTCCGGGCCGTCTTCGAAGACGTCGCCGACCACCTGGTCGACCTCCTTCGCCACGCCCGGCTTCCCGGAGACGCCGGAACCGACAGCGGCCTTGGAACCGGCAGCAACGGCCGTACCGATCCGGTGCCGATCCGCCCTTCGGACGTTGCCGTGCTCGTCCGCGATGCGGAGGAGGGCACCGAGGTCCTCCAGGTGCTGCGGGGACGCGGGATACCCGCAGTGCTGGCGCGCGGCTCGTCGGTCCTCCAATCGTCTGCGGCCATGCACTGGCGCTGGCTGCTCGAAGCCATGCTCCGGCCAAGCGACCCACGCCGGGTGCGGACGTTTGCACTCTCCCACTTCGGGGGGGCGACTCCAGCAGAGGTCGCGGACCTTGACGACGAGCGCCTCGACGGGTTCCAGGCCGGGGTCCGGCGCTGGGTGGGTATCCTCCAGGACCGGGGTGTGAGCGAGTGGGCCCGCCAGGTCCGGTCCGAGAGCGGGGTCCTGGCCCGGGTCCTGGCCACCGCCGATGGTGACCGCACGATGACCGACCTCGACCACATCGCCGAGCTCTTCCAGGCGGCGGCGTCCCACGGGCACCTGAGCGTTGCCGGCCTGCTCGCGGTGCTGGACGCGGACTCCGCGGGCGACGCACAGACGGAGACGGACGACGATCCGACCGCCCGCCGCGTCGAGTCCGACGAGGAAGCGGTCCAGGTCATGACGGTGTGGGTGGCGAAGGGGCTGGAGTTCCCGATCGTCTGCTGCCCGACGCTGTGGCGCCATCGACGTGCGAACCAGGTCATCTACCGGGATCCCCTCACCGGAGCGCGGACCTATGCCGTGGTCAACGACACGAAGGGTTTCGGGAAGCGAGCGGCCATAGACCGGAAGGGGTGGGCCGCCCAGGAGCGTCTCGGTGAGAACCTCCGGCTCTTGTACGTCGCCCTCACCCGGGCACAGCACCACACGCTGCTGTGGTGGTCCAGGACGCCCGAATGCGACAAGACCGGGCTGGCCCACGTCCTGTTCGCCCGGGCCGGGGGGGTGATCGATCCCGCCGCCTACCCCCAGGCGAAGGCACCCCTGCCGGAAGACGACGCTGTGCTCGACGCCCTCCAGCCCACCCTGGACCGGGCCGATGGGACCATTACCGCCTCGGTCCACGGCCACTCGACCCGGAGCGACCGCTGGCTGGACCCGCGTGCCGCGCTGCCGGGCCCTGTCCTGGAGGTCGCCCGCCTCGACCGGACGCTTGACCGCGGCCGGCGGCGATGGTCGTTCACCGCCATGACCCGACCGTTCGAGACCGACCGGTTCGATCCGTACGATCTCAGCCTGGCCGACCGTGGCGCCGCCGACGAGCTGGGTCCCGACGAGCTGGGTCCCGACGAGCTGGGTCCCGACGAGCTGGGTTCCGACGAGCAGGGTTCCGACGACAGGCCCGGAGGTGACCAGCCCATCGGCAGGACATCGGAGAACACGAGGAGCGGGGTGCCGCCGGCGACCCGCTCCGAGCCCGTGAGCCAGGGGAGTCCGCCGCCGACAGGCCCGGGAGAGCATCCCGCCCCGCCCCCGCCCCCACTCCCGCCCCTGGCGGTGCTCCCGGCGGGAGCCGAGTTCGGCACCCTCGTCCACCGTGTGCTGGAGCAGGTGGACTTCACCGACGACGATCTGGACGGAGCGTTGGCGGGGGCGGTCGCAGGCGAGCTCGACTGGCGACCGCTCGATCTCACTCCGATGCGAACCGGGGAGCGACTTCCGGAGCAGGGCCGTGACGTCCTCGTCGCCGGGTTGCGCCGCACCATCGAGACACCGCTCGGTCCCCTGGCACCCGGGCTGCGACTGCGTGACGTGCAGACCGGCGATCGGCTGAACGAGCTCTCCTTCGAGCTGCCGCTCGGGGAGTCGGGAGGCCGGGCCTACGTATCGGAGATCGGTCGGCTGGTCGCCGACCACCTGGAGCCGGCGGACCTCCTGCGGTCGTGGGCGGTCGACCTGGCCGGTGACGCGTTCTCACTCGATCTCGGTGGGCACCTGACCGGCTCGATCGACGTCATCCTCAGGATCGGAACCGACACACCGCGCTTCTTGGTCGTCGACTACAAGACCAACCGGCTGGGCCGCCGGGGTGAGGATCCCCGACCCGATGCGTACTCCAGGGACGCTCTGGCGGTGGCCATGGCCGAGCACCACTACCCGCTCCAGGCCCTGTTGTACTCGGTGGCGCTCCACCGGTACCTGCGATGGCGGTTGGCCGGCTACGACCCGGCGCGCCATCTCGGTGGAGCGGCATACCTGTTCCTCAGGGGGATGTCCGGTGCAGACGTCACGGTACGTGACGGCCATCCCGACGGCGTCTTCAGCTGGGCGATCCCTCCGGGCCTGGTTACCGAGCTGAGCGATCTGCTCGACTCCGGATCGACGCGCCGTGGCCGCCCATGACGTCGACCGTGACCGCAACCGTCGTGCCCGCCGAGGTCCAGGTGCTCCGCCCCTTCGTGGTTGCAGGGGTGTTCGACGCCGGCGAGGTCCAGCTGTGCGCGACCTTCGCCCGGCTCCAGCCGGGCTGCACCGACGAGGTTCTCCTCGCCTTGGCTGTCGCGGCACGAGGTCCCCGGCGAGGGCACGTGTGCGTCGAGCTGCCGGACGTGGCGACGCTGATCGTCGACCGGCGCGACGAAGAGACCCTGGAGCTTCCCTGGCCGGATCTCCGCCGGTGGGAAGAGGCGTTGTCCGGGTCGGCCCTCGTCGCCCAGCCCGACGGCTACCTGGACCAGCCGGTCCGCCCGCTGGTGTGGGACGGCCGGCGCCTCTACCTGCAGCGCTACTTCCACGACGAGCTCACCGTGGCCGGCGACCTGGCCCGTCGAGCCAGATCCGACGCGGCCGGCCACATCCCGGCCTCCGCTGATCGTGCTGATGTCGCCCCCGGGCTCGAGGTCGTGCTCGACACCCTCTTTGGCGCCGACGACCCAGCCGTGCCAGACCTCCAGCGACGTGCCGCCCATCAGGCGCTCACCGGGGGCCTCACCATCGTGGCCGGGGGACCGGGGACAGGTAAGACGCGGACCATCGCCCGGCTGCTCGCCGCCGCCCACACCCTGGCGACGCACCGGGGAGAGCTGGTCGACGTGGCGCTGGCTGCCCCGACGGGGAAGGCAGCCGGACGGATGATCGAGGCTATTCACCTGGCGGTCGAGGAGGCGGAGACCGAGGGCGCCCTGGACGCCCCGGTGGCCGCCGCACTACGGGAGACCACTGCCACCACCCTGCATCGCCTGCTCGGTGCGATCCCCGGTGCCGGCTTCCAGAGGAGCTCGAAGCATCCGTTGTCCCACGACCTCGTGGTCGTGGACGAAACGTCCATGGTCTCCTTGCCGCTCATGTCCCACCTGCTCGATGCCGTGCGACCGGATGCGACGCTGGTGCTGGTCGGAGACCCGTTCCAGCTGGCCAGCATCGAGGCCGGCTCGGTCATGAGGGATCTCGTCGGCCCCGACGGTCAGCCTGGCCCCGACGGTCAGCCTGGCCCCGAGGCGCGTGCCGATCCCGACGTCAATCCCGGCGCGCGTGCCGAGCCCGACCGGCCCGCCTCCGACGAGTCCCACCGCCACCCGCTAGCCGGGCATGTGATCACGTTGCAGAGGTCGCACCGGTTCGGCAACGAGTCGGATATCGCCGTGCTGGCAGCGGCCGTGCGCGGCGGCGACGCTGACGGCGCGCTGGAGATCCTCACGGCCGGGCGACCCGGGGCGACCTGGATCGACAACGGCGACCGCACCGGGGTCGACGACCTCCGTGACACGCTTGTGGCTATGGCCGTCGAGGTGGTCGCCGCCGCCGAGTCGGGAGAGGTGCAGGCAGGGTTGGATGCACTCCGAGAGGTAAAGGTGCTCGCCGCCACCCGACACCAGCCGTTCGGCCTCTACGACTGGACGCGCCGGATCCATGCGGGGATCGAGCAGTCGATCCCCGCATTCCGGACCACTCGCGCCTGGTACGCCGGACGACCGGTCGTCGTGACGGCCAACGATGCGCCGAACCACCTGTCCAACGGGGACGCAGGGCTGACAGTGCACCGGCACGGGGCCACCGTGGTGGCCTTCCCGTCATCGCCCGACGTGCGCTACGTTCCGACGTCCCGGCTCGACCACGTCGAGACCTGGTGGGGGATGACGATCCACAGGAGCCAGGGTTCCGAGTTCGCCCATGCGGTCGTGTCACTCCCGCCCAACCCATCACCCATCCTCACCCGAGAGCTGCTCTACACAGCGGTCACCAGGGCTAGGCACCAGATCACCGTCGTCGGTAGTGAGGCGTCGATCCGGGAAGCGATCGCACGTCCGGTCGCTCGAGCGTCGGGCCTCGCCGACCGCCTCTGGCCGGACCACTGACGCGCTGCTCAGGAGACGGCCTCGGCCATCCTGTCCACCCCGCCGGCCAACGACGTCCGCTCCTGCTCGTCGAGCACGCCGAACGCCTGGCCCATCAACCGATCGGTGTGCGCGTCCACTGCGTGCATGGCCGCCTCGATCTCGGCGGTGATCGTCGGCACGTCGTCCTCCGAGTAGCCGAACGTCGTGAAGTCTCCGGGGCGCCGGTAGTAGTGGGCGACCATCGGACTGATCCCGGCCGCGACCACGGCCAGCAGGTGGGCACTACCGCGCAGCTCACGGAGCACGGTGATCAGCTGCATGGCCCGGGCCGGGGTGTCGTCAGGGAGCGGTTCTGCAGCCAGGGCGGCATACAGCGTGAGGCCGGCCGGGTGCACGCTCGCCGTCACCGACTCGGCGGCGGCACAGAACGCCTCCAGCCCCGGCAGGTCAGCGAACTTCCGACGCCCGAACCCCTGGCTGGCCGCGACATACTCCCGGCCCACCTCACGCTCCGTCATCGTCGTCCGCTCTCGGGCCGAGTCCCACATCTTCGCGGCCAGTCCCGACTCGAAGTAACCGAAGGCACTCTGGACCACCGCGGCCTCGACGTTCCCGAGCACGCCGCCCCGACCGAGGAAGTAGAAGCGGAAGCCGTCCAGCCCCAGTTCCTTCCCGCGGGTCACGGTCTCAGGCGTGAAGTAGAAGGCTGATCCCAGTACCCCGATCTTCGGGCACGCGTCGGCTACGAGCTCCTCAGGCGTCATGTCGGTTCTCCCTCTCCTTGTCCTGGCTCGTCGCCAGCCGTTCCCTGGATCCCGTGGGCATCCAGAGGACGAGCGTAGACCAGCGATCGGACGACGCGCCGGGACGAGCTTCGCCGCCCGTTCGAGGCGGAAAGGTCGCCTACGCCGGCTTCCACTCGTGCATGCTGAAGGGGTGGGAACACTGTCGGGGAGCGGCAGACGGGCGACAAGACAGGCGAGAAGTTCCGACACCTCGAACATGGCGGAGCTGTGGCTGCGCTCGAGGCGAGCATCGATCCCGGCAATTCCGGCGCCGCTCCACGACGACGAAGAGGTCGCCATCTGGGTCGCCACGCTTGTGATCCCCACCATGGAGTGCTGGGTGGTCGACGGTGACGCTGGCGACCTTGTCGCACTCTTGGCGCTGCACGACGGCTGGGTCGACCAGCTCTACGTCGACCCACGTCATTGGGACGAGGGAATCGGGACGCAGCTCATCGAGAGCGCCAAGTGCCAGTGCCCAGATGGTCTCGACCTCTGGACGTTCCAGCAGAACCTGAGGGCTCGGACGTTGTACGAACGCCATGGCTTCGTTGCCGTTGGAGGCACCGAGGTTGAAAACGAGGAGCGGGCTCCGGCTCTCCACTACCACTGGCCGGCCACCCCAGCAGTTGAGGGCCCAGCAGTTGAGGGCTCTGCGGGCAGGCAGCCTCAGAGTCGAGCCCGATAACCGGCTCCGCTTCTACGTCAGGTTGGACTTCGAAGCGGTTGGTGAGGTCGGCAACGCCTTGACCATGTTTCGCCATCTCGGGATGTCTCGGAATGACTGATCTCGCGGTGGAGCTAGCCGGCTCGACTCGTACTAACAGCTACCGGATTAGCCGATACGGGCGGCCTGGCCACCATCCACGGGTAACACGATGCCGGTAATGAAGCCAGCTTCGTCGGAGTGGAGGAACAGGCTTGCATACGCCACATCCCACGCTGTTCCCATCTTGCGTCGTAGTGGAACCAACTGATCACGGGCTTCACGTACCTTGTCACGGGTCATGCCCCGTCCTTCGGCGGTTCCCTCGATAGCCATAGGAGTATCCATCAAGCCTGGCATGATCGTATTCACCCGGATACCGTGGCGTGCATTTGCCATGGCCAGTGACTGGCTAAAGGCGTTCATTCCCGCCTTCGAAATTTTATACGCAGTCAACGGAGTGGAGGCTACCGCCGCCAACGATGACACATTGACGACGCTTCCGCTGCCTTGCGTTCTCATCACCGGCACGACGGCCTGACAAGAGAGCACGCAGCCCTTCAAGTTCACGTTCAGTATACGGTCGAACGACTCCTCCTCTAACCGAAGTGGATCAGCATCACCCATCCCGATGCCGACGTTGTTATGGAGGAAATCAATCCTTCCGAACGAGGCGATGCAGGTAGCAGCGAACCTCTCGCAGTCAGCGCGACTCGTCCAGTCTGCCTGACAGCACTCTGCGGTCCCGCCGTCCGAGCCGATCATGTCCGCCGTCACCTGTGCAGAGTCCAACCGTTTGTCCACGAGCAATAGCCGCGCACCCTCACGGGCAAAAAGGATGGCAGCTGCTCGCCCGTTACCGATCGTCTCACCAGGCGTCTGCCCCGCTCCGACAACGATCCCAACTTTCCCGGCCAATCGCAGTATCACGGCTTCAAGGTGCAGGATACCCTGACCCCTCCGCTCGGCTGATGTCCCAGGCCGTGCTGGGGAACTGTCATGGTAGAGCGCTCGGGAAGCCGGAGAGCCCAGCGTCGAGCTCTACCCCCAGAGAGTTCAGGGTCATGGCAACCATGTGATAGTGCCCGACAAGCATCGGAAGCTCTATCAGTTGCTGGGTATCGTAGACATCGCTGAGCGCAGCCCAGGTTGCGTCGGTAATGCAGTAGCCCGTGTGGAGCTCGTCGGCTGCCTGCAGGAGAACCACGTCGAACGGGCTCCAACCATCGCCGGGGCCATCTGGGATACGAAGAAGTTCTTCCTCGGTCAAACCAGCGGAGCGTCCGATAACGACATGCTGGGCCCATTCGTACTCCGATCCACAGTTCCAGCCGGTCCGGAGGATCACGAGCTCCCGGTCACGGGCAGGAATCTTCCCGTTCAGGAGCTTCCCGCCGAAAGGGAGCCATCTGCGCGTCAACCCCTCAGCACGGACGAGTGTCGTGAAGATGTTCGCGTCCGACCCAGCGACCTTGACACCATCGAGGAGCACCTGGGCCGACGCCGTCCGCTCGGCAGCGGGGAGGGGTTCGATGCGGGCAGTGGATGGCCGAGTAGGCATACCTGATGGTATTCACCCCGCGAGCGCTATGGCAATACGTTCCCGACAGTTCCCGACAGTTCCGGTTACCAGAGCTGTCACGTCCGGAAAATCCCCGGAGTTCCCATTACCTGACAGTCACCAGCGACGGATGAAATGCCGGTGATGGCTGACGGGTGCAGCGGTCACCGGAGTCTTCTTGCCGTTGCGTGCGCCGGGGCAGTCGATGCGGCAACCGTCCTGCCCGCAACTGTCTACCGCGCCTGGAACGGACTCCGATGGCATGCCGCACCCGGATATTGCGGTCGTCTGCAACGGGTTATTGGGAATGTCGTCCTCCGTTCGTCGGTCACGGGACCGACGCAAGGATGCCGGGCGTCGATCAGGCGGACGGTCCCTGGTCCGCCCGAGCACCCGGGGCGGGTACGCTAGTTCCATGATGGAATGCATTGGGGGGGAGTGGCACGCTCCGTCCGTGGGTTCCCGCTGGCAGGGAACGACAGGGTGAGGTACGCGGACGGCCCGTCGACCGAAGTCGAAGTTCTGATTGATGCACCGGTCGAGCGCGTGTGGGAGCTCGTGTCAGACGTGAACCTTGCCAGTCGCTTCTCGCCCGAGTTCAGGGGCGGGAGCTGGATCGATGACGGTCCTCGGCTGGGCGCCCGGTTCCTCGGCCGCAACGAGCACCCGGCACTGGGTCCCTGGGAAACGACGTCGTGGGTTACCAGATACGAGCCCGGTCGAGCATTCGGCTGGGCCGTCACCGATCCGGAATATCCCTCGGCAACCTGGTGGTACACCCTGGACGATGTGGATGGGCGGGTCCGGCTCCGCCACGGCGGCCGGATGGGACCGGCGCCGTCGGGCTTGACCATCGCCATCACCCGGGCACCCGAGAAGGAGGATCGCATCGTCGCCCGCCGGCTCGAGGAGTGGAGGCTGGGTATGCAGGCGACGATCGAGGGAATCAAGGCGCTGGCAGAGGGACACCGGTGATGCGCATCGGCGTGTCCATCGGCGCCTTCAGCGCCGCCACGGTCGACTTCATCACGGAAGCGGAACGACTCGGCGCGGACACGGCTTGGGCCGCGGAGTTCTGGGCGGGGGACGCCCTCACGCCGTTGGCCTATCTGGCGGCCCGAACCTCGACCATCCGTCTGGGCACGGCGATAGTCCAGCTGGGCGCCCGTACGCCGGCAATGCTGGGTATGTCGGCCATGTCGCTCCAGGGGCTGTCGGGCGGTCGGTTCGTGCTTGGCGTGGGAACGAGCGGTCCGCAGGTGATGGAGGGCTGGCATGGGGTCCGCTTCGACCAGCCTGTTCTACGGACACGTGAGACCATAGAGATCCTGCGTCAGGTCAGCGCCGGCAAGCGCCTCAACTACGAGGGGCGGATCTACACGCTGCCCTTACCTGGTGGCGAGGGCCGATCTATCCGGTCTCAGATGCCTCCGGTGCACATACCCGTGTACGTAGCCGCCCTGGGGCCGGCCAACCTGCGTCTCACCGGTGAACTGGCCGATGGTTGGATCGGCAACTCGTTTTTCCCAGAGACGGCTGACGTGTTCTTCGGCCCCATTCGCGAGGGGGCCGCCGCCGCCGGGCGCGACGTTGCCGAACTCGACCTCACCGTGGCCGTCGGGGTCGAGTTCACCGACGACATCGAGGAAGCGGGGCGCCGCCACGCCGGGGGCTACGCCTTCACCTTCGGAGCCATGGGGTCGGCCAGCACCAATTTCTACAACAACGCCTTTGCCCGGCAGGGCTTCGGGGAGGACGTGCGAGCGGTACAGGAGTTGTGGCGCTCCGGCAAACAGGGCGCCGCCCGGGAGCGTGTCCCGATCGAGATCGGGTTGGGAACCAACCTCATTGGAACCGATGCCATGATCCTCGAACGGCTGCGGCTGTATCGGGACACCGGTGTCACCGGCCTCCGGGCCGGCTTCGCTGGTGAGGATCCTCATCGCCAGCTCGACGATCTGGCTCATCTGCTGGACCTCGTCAGCCAGGTGACCGCCGAGGTGGCGGAGTGAAAAGGATCGACACCTCCGCCTGGCCGTGCAACATCGCCCGGAGCGCCAGCGTTCTCGGGGATCACTGGAACATCCTCCTCATCCGCCAGGGGTGTCTGGGCATCCGTCGCTATGAGGACTTCCAGCGGACGCTCGGGATCGGCCGGAACATGCTTTCCATGCGGCTGAACGGGCTCGTCGACCAAGGCATTTTCGAACGGGTGGAGTACCAGACGCGCCCGGCCCGCAGTGAATACCGTCTGACCGACAAGGGACGCGACGCGTACACGGTCCTGGCGGCCATGGATGCCTGGGGCCGGCGATGGCTGGCCGGCCCGGAAGGAACGCCCGTGTTGCTGCACCACCGGACGTGTGGCCATGACATGCATGCTGTAGTCGTCTGCAGCGAGTGCTCCGGACCTCTCGAGGTTCGCCAGGTGTCCGCTCGTGCGGCACGCACCCCTCGTCGAGGACCCCGTGGCTAGCCGATCAGCCCCCGCCGGGTCGTGAGGTCCCCGGCTCCCGATGCGCCGTGGCGGGCGCCGCTGCGCTTCGCCTGGTACATGGCGGCGTCGGCGGCCTGCAGCAGGGCTTCGCCGTCGACACCGTCATCGGGGTAAACGGATATGCCAATGCTGATGGCCACCCCGGGAGGCACCCTGGCCCGACGGCAGGCCGCATCGACCGCCTCGCTGACCCGGGCGGCCACCAGCTCCGCCTGACAATGGTCGGCACCGGGCAGGAGCACGGCGAACTCGTCGCCCCCCAGCATTGCCGCGAGGTCGGGGCCCCGCACCACGTCGACCAGGCTCCGGGCCACCTCCACGAGCAGTCGGTCGCCGGCAGGGTGACCCAGGGTGTCGTTGACCGACTTGAAGCGGTCCACGTCGAGCAGGAGTAGCGAAAGGGGCTGCCCGGTACCCGCCGCTGCTTCGAGCGCATCGGTAAGCCGGACGCCGAATACCCTGCGGTTGGCCAGGTTGGTCAACGCGTCGTGGGTGGCCTGGTGCAAGAGCCGTTCCCGGTTGGTCTGGTCGATCTCGCGCAGGCTGGCGCTCTCCATGACCAGCGTCGCCTCGGCGGCGAGCTGCCCCACGAACTTACGCTCCCACGGCCGCCAGGGCCTCGCACCCGACACGTCACCGGCGAAGATGTGCCCGACCCGGCCGGTGCCGGTCGACAGGGGCAGGCTCAGAAACGAGCGCACCCCGAGGCGTTCGGCTATCCCCCCGGCCCTGACCATGCCGGGCCGCACAGTCTCGAAGAAGACGGCGCCATCAGTGCTGCTCAACTGCCGAACGCGTGGCGCCGCGCTCAGCGCCAGCTCGGCCACGACGTCTCTGACGATCCTGTCAGCGTCGGAAGGCATGCCCACGGCCGCCACCTCCAACTCCGGGAGGTCGGGGTCGCGCTGGTAGAACACGATGGTCCGCTCGGTGTGGAGCACGTCGTGAACGATCTCGGCCACCGTCGATGCCGCGGCGAAGACGCTGGTCGCCCCGGCACTCTCGGCGAGCAGCCGGCGGGTCGCGGCGTTGATCCTCTGGTCGGAGAGGACGTTTTCGGTGAGCAGCCCCCACTCGAGGACGGCGGTAACGTCGCTGGCCGCAGCCACGGCCCTGAGGCGGAAGGCCTCGTCGAAGGCGTCCGGTTCGGGTCGGTCGAACACCAGCACCCCGATGACCGCGCCGGGGGGGCCGAGGGGGACGGCACACGCCGAGGTCAGTCCGAAGGTGTCCCCCCACCAGCCGGCGACGAGCGGGGAAGCGGCATCGGCGGCGAGCTGGGGGCGCCCCGTGTCGCGCACAGCGACCGCCAGGGGCAGCGGCTCCGTGGCGAAGATGAACAGGCTCCACATGCGGGTGTCGGCCTCGACGTCGGGGCGAGCCGATGAGTACGGCACCAAGCGGTCGCCTTGGGCGAGGAAGATCGTCGCTCGCGCCTTGGCGTGGTAGGCCTGGGTGGAACAGATCCGATTGGCGAGGGCCGACAGCGGCTCGGTGCCGACGGAGCCTACGGTGAGGTCGCGCATGACCCCAGCCGCTGCCCGCAGCCCCGTGAGGGACCATCTCCCGGTAGCGCCGCTCACCGCAGCCACGGTTGCTGGGTACTCCTCACGTTTCACCATCGGCAGGTGTCCGGCTCCGCTTGAAGGGCGGGGTGCAACCCGGGTGTTCCCCCGGCGTGCCTGATGCTGCCCCGGCCCGTTTTGGGACTAACGCGGCGAGCACCTGATCCGCCCGAGTCGGCGATCACGCGCCCCCTGACACGCACAGAGCGCCGCGACGGAACGACAGCCATCGACATCGAGGTGTCAGCGCAGATCGACGGCCACCTCTGTCCGGGGGTCTGCGTGAGCACGCGTGGTCACTTCGGCGGTTCCGTGACGACCACACCAGCAGCGGTGAGCCCATCGAAGGCAGAGGGCGACAGGATGCCCTCGCCCACGAGCACCGCACCATTGTGCTCGCCGAAAAGAGGTGCCCGGCACGGATCAAGAAGTGGTGAGCCCGAAAGCTTGATCGGGGAACGGTTGGCGGGGTGGATACCGGCATCGGGGTGCTCGACGTCGACGAAGAACGACCGGGCCTCAAGGTGCGGATCGGCCAGCACACCAGGAGCGTCGAGTAGCGGAGCAGCCGCGACGCCGCAACCGTCGAGGATCTCGGCCAGTTCGGTGGCGGCATGCTTGCGGCAGAACGGGATGAGCAGACCGTCGAGGTCGGCGTGCCGGGTACGACGCTGTTCGACAGGTAGGGCTCGAGTGACGGCGTCAAGATCGGCGATGTCGCATAGGGCTTGCCAGCCGCTATCGTCGATCACACTTATCGCGATCCACTGGTCGTCACCTTTCGCCCGGTAGACGCCCTGCGGGGCGTAGAGGGGATGGCGGTTGCCTCTGGGCGGCCGGTCACTCCCTCGCACCTGGGCCTCCACCAGCTCGTGGCCCAGGGTGGCGATCACCGTTTCCACCTGTGCCACCTCCACGGTGTCGCCTCGACCATCGGGATCGAGCGCACGGTTCCAGAGCGCGAAGAGGGTAGCGGCCGTGGCGTGGATCCCGGCCACCGCATCGGGCCAGGCGACTCCGGATTTCCACGGCTGCTCGCC
>DAHXOD010000209.1 GCA_027365055.1 bacterium | reverse complement strand
CGGAGTTGCGGTCACGACGTAGCGGGACGATTCCGGGGAGGTCTTCGTCCCCGATGACGACGCCACAGGCATGCACCGACTCGGTCGAGATCACCCCCTCGAATCCACGGGCGATCTTGATGACATCGGCGCTGTCCATCCGGTTGGCGAGTGCCCGGAACGGCTCACCGGGGGCGAACCCTGGGTCGAGGAGTTGGCCGATGGGGGCAGTGTGTCCGCCGCCGAGCATGGGGACGGTCTCCGCCAGCTTTGCCCCGACACCGGACTTGTCGAGCACCCGTCCGGCGGCACGGAGCGACCCTGCTGCGGCCGAAACACCAAAGGTCCCGATCCTGGCGATCCGGTCTCTCCCCCACCGGCGCACGAGGTAGTCGATGACCTTCGAGCGAGCGGCATTCTCGAAGTCGGTGTCGATGTCTGGCATCCCCACACGGTCAGGGGACAAGAACCGCTCGAAGAGCAGCCCGAATCGAATCGGGTCCACGCTGACGATGCCGAGGCAGTAGGACACACACGAGCCCGCCGCCGACCCACGGCCGGGGCCAACCCTGTACCCCTGGTTGCGGCTCCAGTCGATCATGTC
>DAHXOD010000208.1 GCA_027365055.1 bacterium | reverse complement strand
AAGGGTGAGCGATCTTCGTGCGAAGTTCTTGCGTGGCTGATCTGGGTCCGAGACGATCTTGTCGAGCGGCACCATGACCACATTCGGTGCGTCGCCACCGCCGTTGCCGTTGCCGTTGCCGTTGCTGTTGCTGTCGCTGTCGCCGTTGCCGTTGCTGTTGCTGTTGCTGTTGCTTGTCATGACTAACTCCTTCTCTCCCGCTGGGAGCTTTGGTAGATGGGGCAGGTGAGACCGCCGAGGAAGCGCGTCGCGCTCCCCCGTCGCTCTCGATGGAGAATCTGGCTGGGTGCCAACAACGTGTCGTTGTCCAGCGAGCCTCGATCGACTGGCTGGCTCGTCATCCACGGCGTCCTCCTCGTTCGATTCGGCTGGGTCGGCTTGGCTGGGTCGGCTTGGCTGGGTCGGTTCGGCTCGCCGTCGTGCGCGGCCACGAGATGTATCGGTTGCTCGCAGTGGCGGCTGTGGTGGTGGCTGTGGTGGTGGCTGTGGTGGCGCCGCAGCCTCTCGATCTCGCGCTGGTAAAGGCCGGGTCCGCGATGTTGGCGTCAGACGACGGATCGGGTCATGGTCGTGTAGTCGTGGTCG
>DAHXOD010000207.1 GCA_027365055.1 bacterium | reverse complement strand
AAGAAACATGCTCTCGCGTGTTCAGATAAAAAACCGGCCGATATTCATCGGCCGGCTACCCAAACCGGGCAGGAAGACTCGGCGTGCTAGACTGAAGTTCCCCCCACGCCCCTGAGTCAGTGGTTTCACTGAGGGGCTGGTTTTTCCGTGACTTGAGCGAGCAGAGCAGGGGTTTCGAGGGTGCATAATGTAGCCATGTATTTTGATGATGAGATCTTGCGTAGTGCTATTTCATATGCCATCATGTAGCCATGCACATCGACGCGGTGCCGAACCGCAGATCAAGACCCACGTACCTGCTGCGCGAGTCGTACCGCGTCGGCAAGAAGGTGCGCAAACGCACGCTGGCCAATCTCTCGGCGCTCTCGGACGAGCAGATCGAGGCGATGCGCGCGGTGCTCGCCGGCGTGGCCGTGCGGCCAGTGGAGGAGCTCTTTGCGGTAGTGCGCTCGCGCCCGCATGGGCACGTGCAGGCGGTGCGTGTAGCCATGCAGCGGCTGGGCTTTGAGGGATTGATCGCCTCGCGAGCGAGCCCCGAGCGCGAGCGGGTGTGCGCAATGGTGGCCGCCCGGGTGCTCGCGCCCCACACC
>DAHXOD010000206.1 GCA_027365055.1 bacterium | reverse complement strand
TGCCAATTATCCTGTATTCGCCGAGCTTTTCGTTTCTATCCTTCTGGTGCTCAATAACCTCAAACCTTGCCATGAATATTCAGCGCATGATCAGTAAAAAGGATTTGCAATTTGATTATTCTTGCCCATTTTTTTTTAGATTTACTGCATGAACAGCTTCCAGATAGGGCCAGAAAATGGGCAGTTTTCATGCCCTACTTTGGTATATCTGCGAACACTAAATTAATCGTAGACCCGGGGGGATAACACAATGTAACATAGGGTGAAACAATCATTTGCTATCCGTTAATACAAGTCGTGAAAAACATATATAACGTTTAAACCTTAACCTGAGCAATGAAAACTGAATTACTCTTCCAGGCTGATCCATTCAGAAAGGAATGTGACAGCAAGGTAATATTTGTGGAATTCACTGATCTCGTTGTAGATTCAACAGTTCTTTATCCGACAGGCGATGGACAACCAAACGACAAGGGTTCAGTAACTATTGACGGAAAAGACTTTGAAATTGTCGATACTTGGCAGGACGGCACCTGGGTGGCGGTGGCGCCCGCCGGCTGAGCAGCGGTGGCGCCCGCCGGCTGAGCGGCGGT
>DAHXOD010000205.1 GCA_027365055.1 bacterium | reverse complement strand
CGCGGGACAGCCCGTCCGACGCCGGTCCGCCACCGTCGCGATGGTGGGAGCAGGGCAGCTCGCGCGCATGACCCATCAGGCTGCCGTCGATCTCGACATCGACTTGGTGCTTCTCGCAGAGTCCGTCGACGACTGTGCCGTCGTCGCAGGTGCCCCCTACCGCCTCGGATCTCCGTCGCGTCTCGCAGACCTCCAGGCAGTAGCCACAGGCGCAGACGTCCTCACCTTCGACCACGAGCTCGTCCCCAACGAGAAGCTCGCAGAGCTGGAGCGGTCTGGGTACCAGTTGCGCCCCGGCGCCTCGGCGTTGATCCTGGCCCAGGACAAGCTGAGGGCCCGCACCGTGCTGTCCGGCGCCGGGCTCCCCGTGCCCGCTTTCGCTCCCGTCTCGTCGCCGGACGACGTGGCGTGCTTCGCAGGCCAGCACGGCTGGCCGATCGTGATGAAGAGCCCGGCCGGCGGCTACGACGGTCGCGGTGTCTACGTGATCGACGACCAAGACCAAGCGCTGCACCTCCTTCGGGAGCAGGGTGCCACGACGCGCGTATGGCTGGCCGAGAGGTTCGTGGACATAGCTGTGGAGCTCGCGATCC
>DAHXOD010000204.1 GCA_027365055.1 bacterium | reverse complement strand
ACCCACCGACGTGAACGCCCACCCCCACCTCGACTGCACGGGCAGGATCGCGCTCGTCCACAACGGGATCATCGAGAACCACCACGAGCTGGCGGCAGAGCTCACTGCCGCCGGGCACCGGTTGGCGTCGGAGACCGACACCGAGGTGCTGGCCCACCTGATCGAGGCCGAGCACGCCACTTGTCCCTCCGCCGGCCTGCTCCCGGCCGTGCGAGCTGCGCTCGCCCGGGTGCGGGGCGCCTTCGCCCTGGCGGTGATCTCTGCCGACGAGCCCGACCTCCTGGTGGCGGCCAGGCGGGTGTCGCCCCTCGTGGTGGGGGTGAACGCGTCGGACGCCCTCGTCGCCTCCGACATCCCCGCCCTGCTCGGCCACACCCGCACGTTCTTCGCGCTGGAGGACGACCAGATCGCCGAAGTACGGGCCGGGTCGCTCCGGGTGACCGGGCCCGGCGGGGCCGACGTCGATCCGACGCCCCTCACGGTGGAGTGGGACCTGCAAGCCGCCCAGCGGGGCGGGTACCCGGACTTCATGTCGAAGGAGATCCACGAGCAGCCCCAGGCCGTCGCCGACACGCTGCGGGACCGCCTCCTCCC
>DAHXOD010000203.1 GCA_027365055.1 bacterium | reverse complement strand
GCGCCCACCGGCTTCGAAGCCCGGGAGATCTTCCCTCGGCTGTGGGCGATGTCGATGGACACCGAGGCCAGCCTCCGCCAGTACCTGTCGCTGCAGCTCAAGCTCCCGGTGGTGGCCCGGATCGGGCCGCTGGCCAAGATGTTCGACTACGTGGCGACAGCGGCCCCCGGGGTCAAGGAGATCGTCACGGTGGGCAAGTTGTGCTGGGAGGTGCGGGAGGACCACTACGACACCGTCGTGGTCGACGCTTCTGCGTCGGGGCACGTGGTGAGCCAGCTGGCCGCTCCCCAGGCGATCAACCAGCTGGTCCAGGTGGGCCTGGTCCGACTCCAGACCGGGTGGATGCTCGACCTGCTCGGTGACGCGGTCACGACTGGGGTGGTGGTAGTGGTGACGCCGGCGGAGATGCCGGTCAACGAGACCCTCCAGCTCGTCGACCGGCTGCGCGACGAGACCAACGTCCACCTCGCGGCGGTGGTGGTCAACCGGGTGCTGCCGGAGCTGTTCAGCCGGGGGGAGGAGGAGCTGTTCGAGCGGCTCGACACCGACGGGCCGCGCTCGGCCCTCGACGCCGAGCTCGGGGTCGACTCCCGTCC
>DAHXOD010000202.1 GCA_027365055.1 bacterium | reverse complement strand
GACCCCCAGGCACCGATCTTGGCCAGGGCATCCCTCCCGCTAGGATCGCCGAGGTGGACGCCGGCCACCGCCAGGTTGAGCGCTCCCTGCTCGTCGGGATCGAGCTCGAGGGCGGGTAGGTAGAAGTGCGCAGGGTCGATGCGGTACCCGAACTGTTCGGGGCCATCGATCGCCTCGGTGCGCACCGGGATGTGCTCCTCGCGCAGCAGGCGCTTGTCCCGCTCGAACGCCTGGCGCCGCGCCGCGTGGCTGTCAGGATACCCAGGGACCTCGTGGACGATCTCGTCGAGGGTCAACGGTCGCGTGGCGGCCAGGAGGACCAGCACCAGATCTGTCAGCCGTTCGAGCCGGTCCGCAGCCGCCATGGGCGCGAGCGTACGACCCCGGTCCTCGCCGACGGTGCGGGCCCGGCAGGATGACCGGCTCTCCCTGGGCTCTGCAGCTGCACCCGGAGGCGTGGGGGGCGACCGTGGCCGCCGGGGTCCTCTACGCCCTAGCGGTCCGTCGGGCGCCGTACCGAGCCAGCCGGCGGGAGGTCGTGGCATTCGCCGGCGCGCTGGCGTCCGCCTTCGTGGTCCTCAGCTGGCCCGTGGCCGACCTCG
>DAHXOD010000201.1 GCA_027365055.1 bacterium | reverse complement strand
GGGCTCTCCACCGCGCCACTTCACCTGGTGCGGGTGGACCTGGCTGACGGTGCCATGAGCTCGGCACAGGTCGGTGACGGTCCCGGTGGGCTCGTGGCCAACCCTCCGGTGGTGGACGACGTGCGACGGGTGGTCGTTGGGTACGACTCGGGGAACGGCGTCATCCAGGCGTTCACCATCACTTCAGACGGCGAGCTCGTCCCCCGGTGGCGCCGCCGGCAGGACCACGGATGCCACCTAGTCCTGTGGCCCGACACCGGCGAGCTCCTCACCGCCGATTTCGATCGGGACCGTGGGAGCGAGGACGCAGTGGTTCTTGACGTCGGTTCCGGCAGAGAATTGGCCCGAGTGAGCACGGGCAGTCCCCTTCAGAGTGTCCTGTTCCCGGCGGTGGGTTTCGCTGGTGATGCGTACCTGTGCAGCTTTGCCACTGTCACCAGGATCGTCGTCGCCTGACTCGGCGCCGGCTCTGCCTGTCGGCCGCAGTTCTGACGGTGAGCCGGCCTGTAGGCGGGGTTCTGTCCAGCTTCTCTCGAAGCCTGGGTGGCCATCCATCTCAGCGGCCTACCTGGGGACTTTCCCTGACGGGAACGGACGGGCCGC
>DAHXOD010000200.1 GCA_027365055.1 bacterium | reverse complement strand
CGGGGTGCTCCTCGGCGAGCCGATGGACGAGGTGGATCTCGGTGGCGATGGCGATGATCGAGCCCGGGGGCGCGGCGTCGACGTAGCGGATGATCGCGTCCGTCGAGCCCACCTCGTCCGCGAGGGAGACGACCTCGTGACTGCACTCCGGATGGACGACGACCTTGCCCTCGGGGTGCTCGGCGCGGAAGGACGCGACGTGGTCCACGCTGAAGCGCTGGTGGACCGAGCAGTGGCCCTTCCAGAGCAGGAAGGTCGACTCCTTGACGACGCGCTCGTCGAGGCCGCCGAGATCGAGGCGCGGGTTCCAGACTGCCATGTCGCCGGCGGAGAAGCCGAGCTGGAAGGCGGTGTTGCGCCCGAGGTGCTGGTCGGGGAAGAAGAGCACCCGGCGGCCCGTGCGGCGCGCTCCGGCGACGGGGTCCTCGCCCGGCTCGAGCCCGAGTGCCCAGCTGAGCACGGCTCGCGCATTGGACGACGTGCAGACGGCGCCACCATGGTGCCCGACGAAGGACTTGATCGCCGCCGAGGAGTTCATGTAGGTGATCGGGACGAGGTCGGAGACGTCGACGACGGCGGCCAGCTCGTCCCAGGCCGTCTCGAC
>DAHXOD010000001.1 GCA_027365055.1 bacterium | reverse complement strand
GACCGAGGAGATCGACCAGGCCCAACGACGTGGCGGCCGATGCCACTGCAGCGACGTGGCCGTGGGGAAGGGAACGGGTCACTTCGAACCCGGAGCCCGCGACCACCAAGGTCTCTCCGGCCAGGCCTACTCGGATCGCTTCGATGAGCTCGTCCGGCAGGTGGGAGAGATTGGCCAGGGTCTCGTTCTTGACCTTCGTGCCCTCACGGACCGACCGGCGCAGCAGGTGGGTGCGGTAGATCCGCTCGGTGCCATCCTTGGGCGTATACCGGCGCATTGTTGTCGACACATGCATGGCACCACCACGGCTGGGCACAAGGACATTCTAGCACCCAGCTCAGGATCAGTCCATACTTTAGTGTCTACACATTCCGACCTTAAGAGTCACCAACTGCCTGATCAAGGGTGGTTTCTACGCAATCGAGGGACGTAACTTCGGCCTAATCTCGGCACGTGTCCTCCACTCCCCCGCGCTCGCTCTCCCCCTCGAAGGTCACTGCCTTTCGCGACTGCGCCCTCGCGTTCCGTTTCACCGCCATCGACCGGCTCCCCGATCTCCCCACCATCTGGACGGTGAAGGGCACCTTGGTCCACACCGTGCTGGAACGCCTGTTCTGGCGCCACGAACGCGGCCAACGGAGCCGCCGGGCGGCGAGCAGCGAGCTGGAGGGGGCCTGGCACGATCTGCAGTCCGATCCCGACTACCGGCAATTGGCCCTCGGCGCCGCCGAGTCCGCCGCGCTCCGCGACGATGCCGATGCTCTGGTCCGCAACTACTTCCAGATCGAGGATCCGAACCAAGTCAGCCCGGTCGGCATCGAGCTCACCCTCGAAGCGCGTCTCGGGGATCTCCGGCTCCGCGGCATCCTCGACCGCCTCGACCGGACCCCCGACGGCGAACTGGTCGTGATCGACTACAAGACAGGCCGGGCCCCCTCGGCGGCGTTCGAGCAGGCCAAGATGCTCGGGGTGCACGTCTATGCACTGTTGTGCCACGAAGTGCTCGGTCGTAGACCGGCCGAGGTTCGGCTGTTGCATCTGGCGGAGCCGACGGTGATCACGGCCGAACCTTCCGAGCAGAGCCTCCGCGGGCATCGGGCCAAGGCGCTCGCCGTGTGGTCGGCGATCGAGCGTGCCTGCCGCGACGACGACTTTCGGCCACGCCCGTCGCCTCTCTGCCGCTACTGCCGGTTCCAGCCGTTCTGCCCCGCCTTCGGTGGCGATCCGGCCGAAGCCGGACCCGCCCTCGCTCCCCCGGTGGGACTCAGCGACCGGTGACCGGCTCTCACCTCCGGAACTCCCACCCCTTGGCGGACCGAGTGGCGACGCTCGACCGAGCGGTCGACGCCTGGTTCGAGCCGGTGCGGGGCCGCCGGGCGTTCGATGTCGCCGCCAAGGCCGTGTCGGGCCTGGGTGACCGTGGGCTCGTATGGACCGTCTCGACCCTCTGGGTCGCCCGGCAGCCTGGTGAGCGTCGGACACGAGCCCTCCGGGGGCTCGCAGCGGCGGGGTTCACCTCGATGGCGGTCAACGCCGCCCTCAAAGGTGTGGTCGGTCGCCCGCGCCCGGAGCGGGCAGGCCTCCGCCTCGGCGGCGATCGATTGCCGCTACGCGAGCCTGCGACCAGCAGCTTCCCGAGCGGCCACACCCTCGCCGCGTTCTGCGCCGCTACCGTGCTCTCCGAACCGGAGCAGCCCGCCGGTACCGCCCTGCGGTTCGGATTCGCCACGATGGTCGGTCTCAGCCGGATCCACGTGCGCGCACACCACGCCTCCGACGTCGTCGGGGGCGTGGTCATCGGGTGCGGCCTCGGGGTCGTGCTCCGATCCATCGTCCGGCGCCGGCCGGCGGGGATCTCTCCGCGCTCCATGCGGAATGGCAGCCCCACCGGCGGGGTTGCATGACCATGAGCCACTTCTCCTTCGCCGTGACCTGGGACTACCGGTGCCCCTTCGCCCGCAATGCCCACGAGCACCTCCTCGACGGCTTGCATGCCGGGGCCGAGTGGGAGGTGCGATTCGTCCCCTTCTTCCTCAACCAAAGTCACGTCGAAGACGGCGGCCTACCGGCCTGGGACGACCCGGCCCATCAACCCGACCTGCTGTCACTCGAAGCAGGCCTGGTGGTGCGGGACCGCTACCCCGAACAGTTCCTGGCGGTCCATCGATCCTTGTTCTCCGCCCGTCACGATCTCGGCCAGAACCTGCGAGACCGGGCGGTGGTGGCGTCCGCACTCCAGACCGGCGGGGTCGATCCGGGCGCAGTCTTCGCCGAAGTGGACGCGGGGTGGCCTCGGGTGACGGCCCGTTCCGAACACGAGCAGGTGGTCCACGATCTCGACGTCTTCGGTGTCCCGACCTTCATCGTGGACGACCGGGCGGTCTTTGCCCGGCTCATGACCCGACCGGAGGGCGACGGGGCGCTGGCCCGCTCCACCATCCAACGGGTGATCGAGCTACTGGTCGATCACCCCGAGCTGAACGAGTTCAAGCACACCCGGGTGAGCAGATGACCTGGCGGCGCGATGGAACCGGCGCGAGCGGTCCTCACCCACCGACCAAGCCGGCCAGGACTCCGATCGACGCCCGGATCTGATCAGCGGTGCCGAACGGAGCGCCACAGAAGTCGGTGGCTCCGATCGCTCCGAGCCGGCGAACCTGTGCGACCACCTCGGCCTCCGTCCCGATGATGGCGACGTCTGCCGGCCCCGTGGCGCCCTCTCGGTCCAACATCGCCCGATAGGAGGGCAGGTTCCCGTAGATGGCGAAGACCTCGGCCGCCTTGGCCCGAGCCGCGTCGGCGTCGTCGGTCACGCACACCGGCAGCCCGACGCAGACCTCGGGCCGAGAGCGGCCTGCATCCCGGGCCGCTGCCTCGATCGTCGGCACGATGTGCTGTTCCACCGTCGTCGGTCCGGTCATCCAGGTGATGGTTCCCGATGCCAGGCGACCGGCGAGGCCGAGCATCAAGGACCCCAGGGCAGCGACCAGGACCGGTGGGGCCGAAGCGGAGATGCCGAGCGGCCCGAACGTGGATGCCTTCATCGTCTCGCCCTCGAAGGTGACCTGCTCGCCCTGCAGCGCCGGGACCAGGATGGACAGGTACTCGCGCATGTGCCGGGCCGGCTTGTCGAACGAGTGCCCGAAGACGTTCTCGATCACCACCTGGTGGGACAGTCCGATCCCCAAGGTCAGTCGCCCTCCACTGGCCGCCTGCACGGTGAGCGCCTGTGCCGCCAGCATCAGGGGATGACGGGGGAAGGTCGGGACCACCGCCGTTCCGAGATGAATCGACGGGACCTCGTGCCCGATCACGGCCAGGGTGGTCAGCGCGTCGTACCCGAAGATCTGGGACGACCACGCTGCCTCGATCCCCGCCTCGGCCAACGCGGCCACCTGGGCCACCACCTCGTCGAACTCCCTGTCGATGTCGAACATGACCCCGATGCGCACGCCGATCTCCTTTGCTGTGTCTGCGCTGCCGGTGAAGCTGCGCTGCCGTGGTACCCCGAAGGCCACACCCTTCCCTGCACCGTATCGTTTCCGGCCGTGGTCCGGACGTTCCCGGCACCTCCCGGCTGGACCTCGGGGGCCGGTGACCGCGGAACCCTTCCGTATCGGCCACAATGGCCCCATGTCCGTCGCCATCGTCATGGGAAGCTCGTCCGACGCATCGATCATGGACGATGCCGTCCAGATCCTCCGCTCCTTCGGGGTAGGTGTCCAGGTACGGGTGCTCTCGGCCCACCGCACCCCGGACGACGCCATCGCGTTCGCCCGCGGAGCGAAGGACGACGGGATCAAGCTGATCATCGCCGCCGCCGGGGGTGCCGCTCATCTCGCCGGGGTACTGGCCGCGGCCACGCCGCTCCCGGTGATCGGCGTACCGATCGCCTTGGCCAACCTCGGAGGACTCGACTCGCTCCTGGCCATGGTCCAGATGCCCAAGGGCGTCCCGGTGGCGGTGGTGGCCGTCAACGGCGCACGCAATGCCGGCCTCCTCGCCGTGCGGATCCTGGCGCTCTCCGACGAGCGTGTGGCCGGGGAGCTGGACCGGTTCCGCAAGGAGCTCGCTGACCAGGTCAGGGACCAGGACGCCGAGATCGTCGCTCGTTACGCCGACTGACAGTCGCAGCCGGACGCCGGGCGATCACCGGGCGATCACCAAGGGGGGGCGAGACCGGCGACTGCGGCATCGAGGTCGACTCCCACCGGGATGACGGCCATCACCGGGATCGTCACCCCGTTGGCAACGTAGCGGGCCAGGTGGGCCTTGCACTCGTCATAGGAGCCGTGGACGATGAGGGCGTCGACCACCTCGTCGGGAATCCGGTCGAGCGCCCCCTTGCGATCCCCTGCCTGCCAGGCCTCCCACATCGGTTCGAGCATGGGCCCTCGCCCCAGCCACCGGTGGAACTCCGCGTAGACCGACACGTTCAGATAGGCGGCGATCATCCGGCGGCCCAGCTGACGCACGGCGTCCGCATCCTCCGTGGGACAGACGAAGATACGAGCCGCGACCGGTATGCCACCCCCGGTTTCGGGCACCACGGTGGCGACGTCCTCGGCAGAGAGCCAGTTGATGATGACACCGTCCGCCTCCCGGCCCGCCAGGCGGAGCATCCCAGGTCGCAGTGCAGCGAGGTACAGGGGTGGCGGCGAGTCGACCGGTCGGCTCAGCCGGAAGCCCCGGACCGTGAAGGTGTCGTAGGCCTGGTCGACCTTTTCGCCGGCGAGCGCGGAGCGCAGAAAGCGCAGCGTGTCGCGCACCCGCTTGTACGGCTCGGTGAACTCGGCGGCATTCCACCGGTTGACGATCACGTCGGAGGACGTCCCCAGTCCGAAGACGAACCGGCCGGGGGCGGCCTCGGCCATGGCCGCCGCACTCTGGGCCAGGAGCGCCGGACCTCGGGTATAGGCGGGGATGATCGCCACCCCGAGCCGGAGCGCAGGCTCCCAGGCTGCTGCCAGCGCCAGTGGGGTGAACCCGTCCGTCCCGTCGGTCTCGGCCGACCAGACGTCGGTGTAGCCGGCTGCTACCAGCCGGTGGTACGCCTGGCGATGTTCGGGCAGCGTCATCCCATCGAACGGGATGGTGATCCCGTAGCGAGGTTCGGCTGGGACTCCGTCCGTAGCTTCTTCGGTCATGCCCACGTATTACACCCTCCTGGCACGCTACGAGCATGACCGCTTCCTCTCACCTGACCCGCCGCACCCTGCCACCCACCCAACTCGAGCTTCCTCTCGCCGAGCCAACCCGGGTCGCCTGGCATCTCGATGCGCAGACCCGTCGGGTCGGCCGGCGCGGATTGGCAGCCGCCCGAGCCCTTCTGGCGTCGTCGAGCCCTTCGGACCCGGAGCGCCCCGCATCCGACCGGCATGCTGTCGGGGATGCCGCCTGACCAGCGCACCGATCCCGGCAGGCCCGTGCTCGTCCATCGCCAACGAGGCGCTACGGTCGGAAGGATGGTGACCATCGCTGAACGCCTCGGGCACCCTCCGGACGCCCGCCTGCTACTGATCGATTGCGTCGAGCTCGGTTTCAGCCACGCGTCCAACGTCGGCGTCTTCGCCACGCTGACCGAAGGCATCGGCAATTCCGCTTCGCTCCTGGTTCCCGCTCCCTGGGGGCGCGAGGCGTCGGCGCGATACCGAGGAGAGGATGTGGGCGTCCGCCTCACGCTGAACGCCGAGCACGAGCTCTACCGGTGGGGACCGATCACCCACGCACCGTCTCTCCTCGACGGCGACGGTGGCTTTCCCCGGACCATTGACGACCTGTGGGACCACGCCGACCTCGACGAGGTGCGACGAGAGTGCCGCGCCCAGGTCGAGCGGGCCATCTTGTGGGGCTTCGACGTCACTCACCTCGACACCCACCTCGACGCCATGCTCCTGCGCCCCGAATTCTTCGACGTGTACCTCGAACTGGGCCTCGAGTTCTCGCTCCCCCTGCGGCTCGTCCCGGAAGCGGCCGCATCGACCGTGGGATTCCCCGTCCGAGAGCTGGCCAAGGCCGAAGGTGTGCTCTTTGCTGATCACGACGCGACCCTGCCCGTCCACCGGCCCCGCGAGGCGTTCGTCGAACTGCTCGCCGGACTGGCCCCTGGCCTGACGCAGCTCACGCTCCGCCCGGCAGCCGACACGCCGGAGCTTCGAGCGATCACCACTGACTGGGAGGCACGGGTTGGTGACCACATCGTGGGGATCGACCACTGGGGACTGGGTCAGGCGATCTCGGACACCGGGGTGATCCCCGTGGGCTTCCGAGCCCTCCGCAGTGCGATGCGGGCGGCCTGATCCCTCGGGACCCGTCCCTCGATGATGGATGGGCGATGACGACCGTTCCCCGCGACTACGACACGCCACTGGTGTCCGCGGTGGGGCTAGCCTGCCTCCGCACCGATGAGAGCAATCGCCATGAGTACTGAACCACCGGATCCGCCCTCGCTCCCGGATGTCGCCGGACTGCCGGCGAGCGACGACCTGGCCTCGGAGGCCCTGCGGATCGACGATCTCTACCTGGTCACCATCGGTGCCGACCGCCGGGTCACCGTTCAGCTCGATCGGATCACCCTTGCGTTCGACCGCGAGGGGGTCCGCGTGGAGCGGGCGGGAGAAGGGATTCCGCGGGTCCTGCCCTGGGCAGCGTTGACGACCCACGTGGTCGAGCCGTGGCACGGTGGGATCACGCCCGAATGGTGGGTCGATCCCGAGCTGAACCGTTCCGGGTCAGCGGCGACTTCCGGTGCGGTCCTCGACACCAACGCCACCAACCGCCCCCTGCCCGGCTCCGGAAACGGGGCCCTGATCAGCTTGCAGACCCCGTTCGCCACCTACCGGTTCCTCGCTCCCGCACACGATGCCGAGTCCCTCGCTGACGACGTGGCGGCACTGGCCTTGAACCATCAAGGACCGTCCGGCGCACCCTCGGTCACGACCGTGGTGGAACGGCCGGTCCCCCGTTCCGTGCGCCGGGCGGCGGTCACCTCGGAACGCAGGGGTGTCACCTGGAGACAGGTGCAGCCGGTCCTGGTGGTGGCGTTGATCGTCTTCTTCTCCGGAGCGGTGACCCTGATCCTCCTGCAGAGCGCCGGGACCATCCACCTCCCGTTCCTCGGGGGTGCCAGCCCGGGGATGGTGCAGGCGATCAGTCTCGGGTGACCCCCGCCGCATCCTGCAGCTCCGCCGCATCCCGACGCAGTCGACGGAACGCCGGTGTGGCGGTGGACGCCAGGAGTGCCAGCCAGGCGGCCGGCGATCCTGTCACGTTTGCCCGTCCCTGCATCCAAGCGACGCTGGGGTCGAGCACACCGTTCCGCACAGCGGCGGCATCATCGCCGGAGACCGAGACGGTCACGTCCGGACCGGGGATCCGGCCGATCCCGGCCGAGCGCAGCACACCCTGGTCGATGATCCAGTGGGTTCGACGGAGCAGGTCACCCCCGGTGATCTCGACGACAACCCGGGCCGACACGCCCGGGCAGACCACTGCCGTGGCCGCGGCGCTCGTCACGGCCTCGACCCAGGCAGCGTCACGGTCGTCGGTAGCACGGTCGTCGGTCCCTTGGGCCCCCGCCGGTTCGCTCAACGGATCGCCGACTGGTGCCGGTCACCAGCCCGGTCGGGGCCAGCCACCGCGGCATCGTCACTGTCCGCGAACAGGTCGGTCTCCCGAGTCCGGTTCGGATCGATACTGGTGAACTCCACGGCAGCCGCCCCGCCGCGTGGATCTCCCTGGACCGGGGAGGCCACCAGGGCCAGTTGGTAGTCGTCCGCAGGGTGGATCGCGTCCATCACCTCGGGGGGCAGGCCGAACCAGAACGGGGACTCGGGGTCGACCTGGGTGGCGTGGGCCAGCAGCGCCCGCCGGCGCACGTCGGCGAACGCCGAGATATCCACCGTTGTGGTGATGGGCTGTTCCGCGATGCCCTCCCACCGGGACCGCCAGCTCTCGTCGAACGGGGATTCCAGTCCCAGCTCTTCGAACTTGGCATGGACCTCGCGGAAGCGGGCAGCGGAGAACACCGTGTAGTAGAGCTTGCGTGGTTGCCAGGGTTCACCGGCCGACTCGAAACGGTCGGCATCGCCGGCAGCGCGGAACGCGGCCAGGCCTACCTCGTGGACTCGGAGGTGGTCGGGATGGGGATAGCCGGACTGCTCGTCCCCATAGATCACCATCACCTGGGGTCGTACGCGCCGGATGACGGCGACCAACCGACCCACCGCCTCGTCCAACGGCGCACGTGCGAAGCAGTCCGGGTTGGCGTTGGCCTCCGAATCCGGCATTCCTGAGTCCCGGTACCCGAGGAGCACCACCTCGTCATAGCCAATGAGCTCGGTCGCTCGATCGAGCTCCTGGCGACGCCTCGCCGGTAGATCAGCCCGCACGTCCGGCGTGTCCAGCGCCGGGTTCAAAATGTCACCCTCCTCCCCGCCGGTACAGCACACCAGGACCGTTCGTACTCCTTCGGCGTGGTACCGGGCGACCGTTCCCGCCCCTTTGGAGGACTCGTCGTCGGGATGGGCATGGACCGTGAGCAGGCAACGTGAGGTGGACACAGCGATCACGCTACCGGGCGCCGAGCACCTAAGCTCACAGCACGGCGACCGAGGAAGGACCCACACCATGAGCGTCATGAAGCGCCTGTCGGGGATCGTGCAGGCCAAGACCAACAAGCTGCTCGACAAGGCGGAGGACCCCCGTGAGTCCCTCGACCTGTCCTACCAGAAGCAACTCGAGAGCCTGCAGAAGGTGCGGCGTAGCGTGGCTGACGTCACCACTGCCAAAAAGCGCATCGAACTGCAGGCGACCCAGCTCCAGCAGCAGGCGGACAAGCTGCAGCAGCAGGCGAAGGCAGCCCTCGGGCAGGGGAACGAGGACCTGGCCCGCGAGGCGCTGGCCCGCCGGGCGGCTTTGGCCGAGCAGCTCACCGACCTGGCCACCCAACATCAGCAGGTCGCCGTCCAAGAGGACAAGCTGGTCGAGACGGCCAAGCGCCTCCAGGCCCAGGTGGATGCCTTCCGGACCCGCAAGGAGACGATGAAGGCGACCTACACCGCAGCCGAGGCCCAGACCAAGATCGGTGAGGCCGTTTCGGGGATCTCCGAATCGATGAGCGATGCGGGCATGACCCTCCAGCGGACCCAGGACAAGATCGACGGCATGCAGGCCCGGGCCGGTGCGATGGACGAGCTGCTGGCATCCGGTGCCCTGACCAACCTCAGTGCCCCGGTGGACGATATCCAGGCCCAGCTCGACAAGGTCTCCGCTACCGACCAGGTGGACAACGACCTGGCAGCCCTGAAGGCGGAGATCGGCAGCGGCGGGCCGGCCGGCGAGCTCTCGTCGGCACCGGTGTCAGGCGGCGAGTCTCCGGCCGACGGCAGTGCGACCGAGGAAGCCTCGTCATGATCGTCCGGATCCTCGGCGAAGGTCAGTACGACGTGGACGAGCGCCATCGGGAACGGCTCGGCGAACTCGACGCCACCTTGCTCCATGCGGTGGACCATGCCGACGACGCAGCGTTCGGCCCTGCGCTACGCGCCCTCGCATCGGAGGTCCGGTCGATCGGCACGGTGCTGGCGGACGATGCCTTCGTCCCATCGGAGCTGGTGGTGCCGTTTGCCGATGCGACGCTCGCCGAGACCAAGGCACTGCTGGCTGATACCGCTCCCCCCGACGAGGCCTAGTCGACGACCGATGAGTACCGCGCGCAACATCCCTTCCGATCGGGGCCTGACACTCCGGATGTTCACCACCGGGCTGATGCTGGTCATCCTGTACGGAGCGGTGATCGGGATCCTGATCGCCTTCGGAATCTCCTTTGTCGTGGTGCTGGTCTTCGCCGCGGCCATCCTGTTCGTGCAGTACTGGTTCTCGGATCGGATCGCGCTGTTCGGCATGGGGGGGCGCCTGGTCACCGCCGAAGAGGAACCCCAACTTCACGGGGTGATCGATCGACTGTGCGCTCTGGCAGATATGAAGAAGCCCCGGGTGGCGCTGGCCAACACCGATGTGCCCAATGCCTTTGCCACCGGCCGAAGCCCGGACACGGCCGTGGTCTGTGCGACTCGCGGCCTCCTGCGGCGGCTCGACGAGGGCGAACTCGAAGCAGTGCTGGCCCACGAGCTCTCCCATGTCGCCCACCGTGACGTGGCGGTGATGACGATTGCCAGCTTCCTCGGCATCGTCGCCGGTCTGGTCACCCGGATCCTCTTTTGGAGCGGCATGATGGGCGGCTTCGGGAACAGCCGCGGTGGGAACAACAACAGCAACGACAACGCGGCACTGATCGAGCTCGGGGTGCTGGTCGTCTCCGTCGTGGTCTATGCCATCAGCTTTCTGCTTACTCGTGCGCTGTCGCGTTACCGGGAGCTGGCCGCGGATCGGTCCGGGGCCATCCTCACCGGCCGACCATCGGCACTCGCATCCGCACTGGTCAAGGTGACCGGGGACCTCTCGCGGATCCCGACACGCGACCTGCGGGCCGCGGAAAGCTTCAACGCGTTCTACTTCACGCCGGCGATCGCGGGGAAGGGAGTCAGCCTCTCCACGCTGTTCTCGACCCACCCCTCGCTCGACAAGCGCCTCGAACAGCTGGCGAAGATCGAGGCTGAGCTGGGTCGCCCGTCCTGATGGGACTGCTGTCCACACTGCTGGGGCGGACCAAACCGGTCCCGGCCAACCTCGACGCCCTCTTCGCCATGCCGTCGGTGGCGATCACGCTGCAGAGCGCGGCGGGCATGTCCACCTCGGGTCGAGCCGGTGTCTGCTACAAGCCCCCGAGCGGCCAGGGCTTCGCCGAGATGCAAGCCGAGGTGACCAAGCTGCTCGCCATGCAAGGTGGGGAGACGCTGCGCACGGCAGAGGACGACTACGGCTACCACTGGGTGGTCATCGAACACCCGGAGATCGACACCCTGGTCACGCAGGTCCATCTGGTGAACGCTTCGCTCGCCGACGCCGGCTGGGGGGCCCAGCTGCTCTGTTCCGTGTTCGGTCTCGCCGCCGTGGAGGCCCCGGATCCGGGGAGCAACGAGGCTCCGTCCGTGGTCGCCGCCTCGTCCGCCTACCTGGTGTACCTGTTCAAGCGGGGCACGTTCTACCCGTTCGTGCCGAAGGGTCGCGAGCACCGGGACACCACCGAGGAGCTGAAGCTGAAGAGCCTGGTTGCGGACGACGTGACCATCGAGCCCGAGCTGGACCGCTGGTTCCCGCTGTGGGACCTCCCCCTGGGTTGACGGTCCCCGACCGACCGGCGACGAATCGAGGGCCCTCAGCGGCGCCCTTCGGTGATCCGATCGATGACCTCTGCCAGGTCCAGGTCCTTGCGAGTGATCCCTCCGGAATCGTGGGTGACTAGGGCGAGCAGCACCCGGTCGTAACGGATGTCGATGTCGGGATGGTGGTCGGCTTGCTCGGCCGCCAGTGCCACGGCAGCGACGAAAGCCATGGCACCGGCGAAACCGTCACAGGTCACCGCGGTCACCAGTGTCCCGTCGCGGAGTTGCCAGTCCGGTCCCGACGGCGCAGCGAGTAGCGCCGCGACCTCCGCTTCGTCGAGCTTCGGCTCACGCACTGTGGCCCCTCCGTCCACGGTACGTCGCTTCGGCCGTCATCGACCGGCCCCGCCCGGTTCCGTCGGTGTGAACACCACCGGCATCGACTCGTAGCCGGAGACGAAGTTCGCGGGGCGGATCGGGAGCGGGTCCTCGCTGGCGAGCGACAGATCGGGCAACCGGTCGAGGAGCCGGTCGAACATCACCCGCAGCTCAAGTCGGGCGAGCCGGTTCCCCAGGCAGAAGTGGGAGCCGAACCCGAACGCCACGTGGTCGTTCGGGGTCCGGGTGATGTCGAAGTGCTCGGGATCATCGAACACCGTGTGGTCACGGTTGGCTGCCGGGTACAGCAGCAGCAGCTTCTGGCCGGCGCTCAGTCGCTGGCCATGGAGCTCCACGTCACGGGTCACGGTGCGCGCCATGTTCTTGATAGGCGAGACCCAGCGCAGCATCTCCTCCACCGCCGAGGGAAGCAATTCTCGGTCGCGTCGGAGCGCCTCGAGCTGGTCGGGGTGGCGGAGCAGCTCGTACATGCCGCCGCTGATCACATGACGGGTGGTCTCGTCACCCCCGATCAGGATGAGCAGGGACTCGTAGATCAGCGACTGGTCGTCGAGCCGGTCACCGTCGATCTCCGCATGGACGAGCGTGCCGATGAGATCGTCCCGCGTCCCGTCGCGGCGACGATCCTCCATGACACCGGTGATGTAACCGGCGTACTCGATGGCCGCCAGGGTCGCCGTCTCCATCGCACCGGGGTCCGGTGAGCCGAGTGCCTTCAGCATGTCGTCGGACCACCGGAGCAAGTCGTCACGAGCGTCCGGAGCCACCCCGAGCAGGTCGCCGATCACGATCATCGGCAGCGGCGCTGCGATGTCGGTCACGAAATCAGCCGAGCCCGACTCGCAGACCCGGTCGATGATCGAGTCGCAGACGGAGCGGATCCCCTCCTCGCCGGATCGGATGCGAGCCGGGGTGAACCCTTCGCTGACCAGGCGTCGGCGTCGGACGTGCTCAGGGGCGTCGGTATCGATCATCATCGGCAGCGCGTCGCTGTCCGGGCGGATGCCGCCGGCATTGGAGAACGTCTCGGGGTCCTTGGAGATCTCCTTCACATCCGCGTACCGGGTGATGCCCCAGACGCCGCCGACGGCATCCCAGTAGGCCGGTGCATGCTCGCGCATCCAGGCGAAGGCCGGGTACGGGTCGCCGCCGTAGAACGCTCCATCGGTGATCGACACGGACGCGTACTCCGGGGTGGTCGCCTCCGAAGCTCCGGTTCGGGTGACAGGTGTCATAGGTCTCCTTCAGATGACCCGGCCCCGGGGTGACGACCGGCCCCAGGCAGGCTTCCGCGGTGGGGTGCAGGCTCAGGGATGCGTCATGGAATCGGGTTGTACCGCCTCGTCGAACTGTTCGCCGGTCAGGTACCCCAGGGAGATGACCGACTCCCGGAGGGTGATCCCCTCCTTGTGGGCACGCTTCGCCACCTCGGCCGATCGGTCGTAGCCGATCAAGGGGTTCAGCGCGGTCACCAGCATGAGCGAATTGTCGAGGTGACGCCGGATCTGGGGCAAGTCGGGCTCCAGGCCCACCACGCAGAATCGGGTGAACGTCCCCGCCGCGTCACTGAGCAGCACGATCGAGTGCAGCAGGTTATGGATGATCACCGGCTTGCAGACGTTGAGCTCGAGGTTGCCTCGGGTGCCGGCCATGGCGATGGCGGTGTCGTTACCGAAGACCTGGACACACACCATGATCAGGGCTTCGCACTGGGTGGGATTGACCTTGCCGGGCATAATCGAGGAGCCGGGCTCGTTCTCGGGCAGCCGGAGCTCGGTCAACCCACTGCGGGGACCGGAGCCCAGCCAACGGATGTCGTCGGCGATTTTGATCAGCGAGGTGGCGAGGGTGCGAAGTGCGCCACTGGCTGCCACCTCGGCGTCGTGGGCAGCCAGCGCCGCGAACTTGTTCGGAGCACTCACGAAGGGCAGGCCGGTCAGTTCCGCGATCGCGGCCGCCACCCGGGTTCCGAACTCGGGATGGCTGTTCAGGCCGGTCCCCACCGCCGTACCGCCGGCCGCCAGCTCGTAGAGATCGGTCAGCACCGACTCGATGCGGACCAGGTCGGCATCGAGCTGGGCGACATAGCCCGAGAATTCCTGACCGAGGGTGAGCGGCACCGCGTCCATCAGGTGCGTGCGGCCGATCTTGGTGATGCCGGAGAACTCCGCCGACTTCGCTTCCAGCGCGTCGCGGAGTTGCCTGATCGACGGCAACAGGCGGTGGGTGATCTCCTCGACTGCGGCGATGTGCATCGCCGTGGGAAACGTGTCGTTCGAGGACTGGGAGAGGTTCACGTCGTCGTTGGGATGGATCGGGGACTTGGAGCCCAGGACCCCACCGGCCAGCTCGATGGCCCGGTTGGCGATGACCTCGTTGGCGTTCATGTTGGACTGGGTACCGCTGCCGGTCTGCCAGACACTGAGGGGGAAGTGGTCGTTGAGCTGACCGTCCGAGACCTCACGTGCCGCCTGGATGATGAGGTCGGCCTTCTCCGGTGCGAGCATTCCCAACTCGGCGTTGACCACGGCCGCCGCCTCCTTCATCACGCCCATCGCCCGAACCAGTGCCGGTGCCATCCGGTCGGTCCCGATAGGGAAGTGCTCGAGGGAACGGGCGGTCTGGGCGCCGTAGTAGTACTCGGACGGTACGTCGACCGTGCCCATGCTGTCGGACTCCGCCCGGGTGGACGTGGTGGTCATAGCGTGCTCCCTTCGCTTGCGGATCCTCCCCGGAACCCCCGCAGTCAACGGATGGGGACCCTAGCCGTTCCTCGCATCGGGCACCGTTCGATCGCTCGGCCGAGTCCCATCCGGCGCGGATGAGCCCTCGTCGACGTCGCCTCCCCCCGGGCGGGCGGCCCGGCCCACACCCAGCTCCCAGGTGCGCCGGGCAGCAGCCACGTCCTCGGCACGCGGCCCGTCGCCGTCCCCGGGCACCTCGAGGATGGCTGGTACCGACTGCAGGGCCACACGACCCAACAGGTTGGCCAGGCCGTCCACGCCGATCGTCCCCTCGCCGATGTTGGCGTGCCGGTCCCGATTGGCGCCGAAGGGGACCTTGGAGTCGTTGAGATGCAGGCAGCGCAAGCGTTCGAGGCTCACGGTGGATCGCAGTGCCTCCACCACCGCGTCTGCCTCCCCGACCGTCCCGAACGGCACTCCCGATGCCCAGAGATGCTGGGTATCCAGGCACACACCCAGCCGTTCGTCTCCACCGGCCGCCGCGATCACCTCGGCCAGCTCCTCGAAGGACCGCCCCACCGTGTCACCGGCTCCGGCCGCGTTCTCGAGGAGAATGGGGCATGCGTGAGCGACGCCGCTCACCGAGTCGAGCGCTCCGAGCAGCCCGTCCACGACCGCAGGGACCGCCTGGTCGAACCCGCTGCCGCGATGACTTCCGATGTGCAGCACCAGGCCGTCAGCCCCCATCCCGGCGGCGGTGGCCAGGTTGGCGTCCAGGCAGGCACGCGATTTGGCGGCGAGCTCCGGGTCCGGGGACGCCAGGTTGATCAGGTACGTGGCGTGACAGAACGTCCGATGGACCGACGGGTGCTGATCCTGGGCTTCCCGGTACGCGTCGAGGACATCGGGGCCGTACTGGGACGGCTTCCACGTCCGGGGGCTCTGCGTAAAGATCTGTACCACCTCGGCACCGATCTCGGCGCCGTGCGCCAGGGCGGGTACCAGCCCTTTGCCTGCCCGGACATGGGCGCCGATCTGCATGGGCCACGGTACCAGGGTGGTCGCCAGGCCTTCCCGGTAGGCTGAGCCCGTCCCGCCCCGCCCTGCCCCGCCGCGCTCGCTCTCGGGACAGCGGGACCACAGGGCACGGGATCGTACAGAATCATCCGACTCGGCACTGGAGAAAGCGCAACACATCGCATCACACCACATCACATCGCACCCGATGGAGGACATGATGAGCACAGCACTGACCCAAGCGGCACGGGACCTGGTCGACCGCCCGATCATCGCCACGGTGGCCACCGTCGACCACCAAGGCCGACCCCAACTCACACCGGTCTGGATCGATCGCGACGGGGACCAACTGGTCTTCAACACCGCCAAGGGCCGGGCCAAGCAGGCCAACCTCGATCGCGACCCCCACGTCGCGGTGGCGGTCGTTGACCCCGACGACGCCTTCAACGTGCTTGTGGTGCGGGGCACGGTCGACGCGACCCGTGAGGGAGCGGACACCCATGTCGACCAGCTGGCGAAGAAGTACCTGGGCGTGGACGAGTACCCGATGCGCCAAGCTGGCGAGGTGCGGTTGAAGTACCTGGTCCACACCGAACGAGTGGTGATGCAGCCCGCTGATCAGGCGAGTTCCGCCGGTTCCTGACCGGCGCAGGGCACAGCCGCGGTGCCGCCAGGGAGCGCCGGGAAACCTGCCTCAGCTGCAGCTCGACGACAGCGTGGCCACGGATGACGCAGCGACCGCGTGGGCCATGGCCGCCAGCGAACCCGGCTGGTGCCAGAGATAGTGATCGAGGTAGTCGGTGCTGGCTTCGGCCACCACCGCTTCGTAGGCGTCGGTGGTGGTGTACGCCTCGATGTGGTCGGCGCCGTCCAAGCACACCAGGTACTTGGGCTGCGGGGCAGCCGCGAAGTACTGGTTGGTGAACGCCGGCGGATTCAGGGTGGTGTCGGAGGTTCCCTGGAATGCCAGCAATGGCGGGAGGGTCACCCCTGCCGGGAAGAACGCCCCCGGAAACCCACCGTAGGCGTGCAGCTCAGCACCCGAAAAGACCACCGTGGCCTGGGCCTGGATGAAGCGACAGCAGGTGTTGTACGCGAGTGCGAGCGCCGTGTCTCCCCCGTCGGACTGCCCGGTCAAACCGATCTCGGAACCGTCGATGGCATTGTGGAGAGGACTCGCCTGATCAGCGGACTCAGCGACGAGCTGTTGGACCACCGTGGCCATATCAGTCGGCTGGTTGAGGATGTCCGGACGGTACGGTCCACCGGGAGCCGCCGGGTTGGTGAGCGGAAACGTGATCGCGGCCACGACGAACCCGTGGGATGCCCAGGTGTCGAGGATCGGCGAGTAGCTCGCAGTGGCCGCATCGAACCCTGGGCCGAACACCACCAAGGGGTAGGGGCCGCCGGACGCCACCGGGGCACCGGGAACCGGGGCGCCTCCCGGCGTGCCGGTCGCCGGGTAGAGCACTTCGGCGCTCACTTGTCGTGGCCCGGCCACGGCCCCGTCCGGACTGTGGGGCGGAAGAAGCTCCTTACCTGGCTCGGTGTAGACCCGAGACAGCGATCCGATGGCCGTGACCCGGGCGGATGCGGGCGGGAGCGTGGTGGTGGTGGGTGCCGTGGTCGGGTCCGACGACGTCCGGGTGCCGTTCAGCCCTCGGCCGTTCGCCTGATTGCCGTTCGACGGTCCTGCAGGGGTTCCACCCAAGACCCTGGGGACGAACACCACCAGTGCCACGAGGGCCACGGTGACCGTAACCGTCCGGCGCCGACGTCGAAGTGTTCTGCGGCGTCGCTGCTCCATGCGCAGGCGCACGTAGCGGTCAGAATTGACCACTTCTCGACCCGTGACCACGTGACACGGTAGCCCGCGCCAGCGACGGCTCCAGGTCACGCCCTCCCCGGCGTGTGCACCATGGGGTCCGTCGGCACGGCCCGGTGTGCCAACGATCAGGGGGCGGCGAGCGCAGCCTGCAGGTCCTGCGCGACCTGGATGAGGTACGTCTCGTCCGGCTCCGGCACCGTCACGATCCAGCCATTCGCCCCGGACGCCACCAGTGCGCTCAGCAGTTGTGTCGTCGTGACCTGGGCCGAAGCAGCCCGGTCGATCGGAGACCCGGCCCAGAGCACGGCCGGCACACCCGTGGGACGCTCGGCCGCCCTCGACGCCTGGCGGACCGCCGCCACCGCCGCGGCGACCTCCGGTGGGCCGCCTTCGACGACGACAGCGTCGGCAGAGGCGGCCGCCACGGCCAGGGCACCGGCTCCTCGGGCGGTCACCATCAGCGGAACACCGCCGTCCTGGACCGGCCGGGGCAGGTTGGGCGCTCCCTTCACCCTGGCGTGCACACCCTCATAGGTCACTGCCCCGCCGCTCGGGGAGAGCAGCAACCGGCACAGTGCGAGACCTTCGGCCAAGCGTTCGGATGCTTCGCCATGGCGCGTCTCCGAACCAAGGGCAGCGACTGCACGTCCGTGGGAGATCACGTCCACGGCCGCCACCGCCTTGGCCACCAAGGAGAACGCCCGCAGGCTCAACGCGGTCGAGTAGACGCCCAGTCGTGCCGACGACGTCCGGACGGCCAGGGCACCGAGCAGCGAGTAGGGCTCAGAGGTGACCAGCGACGTCCGGTGGGAATCAACCGTACCCTTCCCCTCCGCCAGGGACGCAACGGGATCGGGGACCACTTCAGGGCCAGTGACGGAGTGATCGTCGATCCAGAGTGCGTCGAAGCCGCACCGTTCCGCAGCCGTGGCGATGGCCGCCATCGCCTCGAACGCCGCGACGCCGCCAAGGGAACTGTCGGGCCCCGGCAACCGGAGCCCGACCAAGGGGACCGACGGCCCGGTGGGGAGTGCGGCCATCTCCCGACGCTAGTCCGGGCGCCGTCTCGACCGGTCCGACTGCGATACTGTCCGGTGACGCGACGGGGAATCGCCGTCTCGATGTTCCGGGCAACCAGACCGGTCGCTTGCAGCAGGTACCCGTCGCCGCCGGAAGATGCGGGGAGGTCGAATGCACCGACGTCACGAGGATGGACTGTCGATGCTGGTCACGGTGATCAGCCTGTTGGTCACCGCCGCGCTGGTGGCGCTCGCCATCGGGGCCACCCTGGGGAACGGCCACTCGACCTCACCGGGTCTCACCGGTTCGCCCGGCGTCTCCGGCGCCGACAACGTCACCGCACAACAGGCACTCTCGGACTCCCTGACCGCGGCCGATGCGGCCGCAGTCGGCGGAGGCCTTGCCTCCCTCACGCCGAGTGCACTGGAAGGCGCCGTCCCCTCGCTCACCTACGTCTCGGGACCTTCGACCAACTCGTCGACCGTCAGCATTGCCATCGCCAGTGGAGCGGTCTCGGGCGGGGGATCGATCACCTTCGCGGTGCGAGCAGCGACTGACACCTGTTGGCTTGTCTGGAAGGGTGCTTCGGGCGCAACCTGGTACGGAGCCCAGACCGGCCTGAGCTCGTGTACCGCTCCGGCACTCGCGGCGTCGCCCCAGCCCACCCCGGTGTCCTCTGCCTCCATCGGCTGGCAGCAGGGCGGCTTCCCGGCAGTACCGTAGTCGCACCGTCGTAGTCGCACCGTCGAAGTCGCACCGTCGAACGGTCCTCGATGTCGGGTCAGGATGGTCGTTCAGACCTTTGCCCACCAGCCGGCCCCGGCGCGGACGAACCCCTCGCTCACCAAATGTTCGCACGCCTCGGCCGCCACGGCGATCGAAAGGTCGCTCCGCAGCAGGATGGTTTCGATCGTGGTGGGCACGTCGTCGATCGCATCCCAGACCACCCGCTCGGCGGTGGACGCATCGGGAACCCGCTCGGGGCCCTTGGCCCGACGCCGACCGTCCGCTCCGGTGGCTGTCGAGGACGTGTCGCCTCGGGTCCGGTCGCGTCCCCGGGCGGCGACCAGCGTCCCGGTCTGTTGCGACGGCCACGGGGCATCCTTCCGGGAGCGGGCCAGGGAGATCGCCACCAGCACATCGGCGGCGTCCCGGACCGGGATGCACCCGTCGACCAGCAGCCCGTTGGTTCCTTCCGAGGCACGGCTGCGCACCGAACCCGGAACCGCGCAGACCGGGATTCCCCGGCGGGCCGCGGCCTCGGCGGTCGCCAGTGAACCTCCCTGGTGGTGACTCTCAACAACGACCACCACGTCGGCCAGTGCGGCGATGATCCGGTTCCGGGCCGGGAACACCCGAGGAAGTGGCGGAGTGCCGAGCGGCGACTCCGAGAAGAGCACGCCGGTGGTTGCGATCGTCTCCCAGAGCGCCCGGTTGGAGGTCGGGTACACCACGTCGAGACCGGTTCCGACCCCCGCCACTGGCGGCGCAAGCGGCGCCGAGGGGTGACGGACCGCTCCGGCGTGGGCCGCCCCATCGATCCCCCGAGCCAACCCGGACACCACCGTCACCCCTGCGGACGCAAGCTCGCCCCCGAGCTCGGAGGCCACGGCACGCCCGTACGGGGTCGCGCTCCGGGTACCGACGATGGCGACCCTCCGTCGGTCGGCGAAACAGTCCGTGGCGCCGCGGGCGAACAGCACCGCCGGTGCACCCGGATCGTGGACGAGCGAGGTCGGATAGGAGGGGGACGTCGGCAGCAGCACCTGGATCCCCGCCTGCAGGTAGCGCTCGCCTTCGCCGGCCGGATCAGTCCTCCGGACGGCACGAACGAACCGGCCACCAGGATCCTGAGGGTGGCATCCCGCGTCCAGCAGCCGCCACGCTTCAGCGGGCGTCCGCCCGGCCATCACCGCCGCCAGCCGCACCGGCGTCATCCCCGCCAGTCCCGTGATGGCTGCCGCGAAGGATACGTCGGACACCTCAGCCATCATGCCTCCTCCTCCCCGCCGAGGAGCAGTTCACGTCGACAACGGAGGAGCAGCGCCTCGCGGACATGGCGCACCTCGACCACCGCTCCCCCTCCGTCGAGATCCGCCACCGTGCGCGCGATCCGGTGCACCCGGTGCATCCCACGGGCACTGAGCGAACCCGCCCGCAGCTCGGTCTCGATCAGGGCGAGGGCGTCGTCAGCCATCGGTACCGATCGGGACAGAGAGTGCCCCGCCAGATCCGCGTTCGCTCGCACCGCCCGGTGCCGGGCAATCGAACGGGCTGCCGCCACCCGACCGGCCACCCGGGCAGTCGACTCGCCCCCGGATCCGCCGATGAGCTCGTCGACCTGGGGGCGTTCGAGCCGGATGGCAATGTCGAACCGGTCGAGCAACGGGGCGGACAGCCGGCGGGCGTACCGGTGACGGGCCGCATCGGAACAGCGGCAACGGCCAGGGCTCCCTCCCTCTCCACAGGGACAAGGGTTCATCGCTCCCACCAGGATGAAGCGGGCCGGGAACGAGGCCGAGCCCCGGGCCCGGCTCACCCGCACCTGACCCTCCTCGAGCGGTTGGCGGAGCGCCTCGAGCACGCTCGCCGGGAACTCCCCCATCTCGTCGAGAAAGAGCACGCCGCCGTGGGCCAGGCTGATCTCACCCGGACGCATCCACGCGCTGCCTCCACCGATCATCGAGACGGGAGAAGCGCCATGATGCGGCGCACGGAACGGAGGTCGGGTGATCAGGCCGCACGGAGGGAGCGCCAGCCCGGCCACCGAATGGATCCGGCACACCTCCAACGCCGTCGAACGGTCGAGCGGTGGGAGGAGGTCGGGCAGCCGGTTGGCCAGCATCGTCTTCCCCGAACCCGGCGGCCCCACCATCAGGAGGTGATGCCCACCCGCGGCGGCGACCTCGAGAGCCCGCCGGGCGAATCGTTGGCCCCGGACATCCGCCAGGTCCCCCGACCTCGATGCGAGCTGGTCCCCGTTCCGGCTCGGACCACGCCCGCGCCGGGGACTCGACGCAGCGGGGGCGTTCCACTGGCGACGCCCGAGGACACACTCGACCAGGCCGGCAAGGTCGGGGGCACTCCGGATCGCATCGCGGTGCGACAATGCCGCCTCATCCGCACTGGCGTCGGGGACCACCAGCAGGCGGGGTCGGAGGGCATCCGCCAATACAAGCGTCCCCGGAACGCCCCGGAGCGAGCCGTCGAGGCCGAGCTCTCCGACAAACGCCATGCCCTCGATCGTCTCGGGGGCCAGCTCCCCGGCGGCGACCAAGAGTCCCATCGCGATGGGCAGGTCGAGACCGGCTCCTCCCTTGCGCACCCCCGAGGGAGCCAGGTTCACCGTGACCCGGCGGAGTGGCCACGGCAGACCACTCGACAGCAGTGCGGCCCGGACGCGATCCCTCGACTCGCGGACCGCTGCGTCCGGGAGCCCGACCACGGTGAACCCGGGAAGGCCATTGGAGACGTGAACCTCGACGGAGACCTGCTTCCCGTCCACGCCGATCAGGACGGCCGAGGGGATGGTGGCGATCATGACGCCTCCGATCGTTGCCATCCGGCCACCCGACCAGCGGGGCGCGTGTCAGGGACCGGGAACCGATGACGGAGTCGCCGCACCCACCAGGACCGACCACTCGAGCTGTCCGGTCACCGTACCCGTCCGCTGTGACACCGGCGCCCCGACCCCTCGTCACCGCAAGGATCGAGGCGTCACCGTCCTTCGAAGCGAGGTTCGCGCTTCTGGAGAAATGCCGCCAGCGCCTCCATGGTGTCCGCCGAGCCGAAATTGGCGGCCTGGGCCCGTGCCTCGTCTTCGAGTGCCTGGTCCATGGAGACCGCCATCGCGTTGTTCAGCATCGACTTGGTCATCGACAGCGCCAGCGGGGGGCCGGCGGCCAACCTGCGTGCCCATTCGTCGACGAACTCGTCGAGTTCGTCGGCCGGGACCACGCGGTTCACCAAGCCGAATTCGGCGGCCTGGTCGGCAGTGATGATGTCGGCGAAGAAGGCGAGCTCCTTGGCGCGGTGGAGGCCGACGAAGCGCGGGAGCAGCCACGACGATCCGAAGTCCACGGAGAGTCCGCGTCGCGAAAAGATCTGGGAGAAACGAGCGGTATCGGAGGCGACGACCAAGTCGCACCCGAGTGCCAGGCTCATCCCAGCGCCAGCAGCGACGCCGCCCACCTTGGCGATCGTCGGCTTGGGCATCCGATGGAGGCGAAGAGCGACATCCGCCAGCGCCCGCATCTGCACCAGGTACGGATCACCGGAACGACCGGCGACGTTGTTCCCATCTCCGAGGTCGGCGCCCGAGCAGAATGCGTCACCGGCACCGGTCAGCACCAGAACTCGCTGTTCACGGTCGGCGGCGGCATCGTCGAACACGGCACGGAGCTCGGTCCACATCGTGCCGTTCGCTGCGTTCTTTCGGGTCGGCCGGTTCATCGTCACCGTTACCACGCCACCGGTTCGGTCAACGATCAAGGTCTCGTAGTCGGAAGCCATCGTGGGAGCCTACGAGATGGCTGGACCGACCGGAAGCCTGGACCGCCTGAGCCTGGACCGCCCGCGGCCGCCCGGGACGCTCAGAACGCATCCTCGATCACCGAGACGGAGTGGCCCGTCACCTCGGCCACGTCGAAACGGACCTCCACCCGGTCCCGACCCACCGCCGGTGTGAGCTCGGAGAGCCAACGAGTGGCCAGCCGGCGGATCCGGCGCTGCTTGGGCACCACCACCGCTTCCGCCCCCGTTCCGTACCGACTCCCCCGGCGGGTCTTGACCTCGCAGAAGACCACCAGGCGACCGCGGCGCACGATGAGGTCGATCTCTCCCTCCCGACGCCGCCAGTTACGCTCCAGGACTTCGAAACCGTGTTCCTCGTACCACGCCGCCGCCAGCGACTCACCAGCGGCACCCAGTGCCCGGCGAGGGTCCATCCGGTCGCTCACAGCTCCGGTTCAGGAAGCCGCTCGATGTTCACATCCCGGAACGTCAGCACCCTGACCGACGGTACGAAACGCGCCGGGCGGTACATGTCCCAGACCCAGGCATCCTCGAGGCACACCTCCACACAGGGGAGGTTCTCGCCCGAGCGCACGGACACCTCGACCTTGTTGGCCAGGTAGAAGCGACGCTCCGTCTCCACCACGTAGGAGAACATCGGGAGCACGGCCCGGTACTCGTGTACCAGCGCCAGCTCGATCTCGGACTCGTACCGTTCGAGATCTTCTTCGCTCACGAGAGCCCGGCTCCCGCCGCGGGCATGGCGACCGCGTCCTCGACCCAAGCCGGCCGATCAGGACCGGGCAGTCCGGAGCTCCTTGATCTTTGCGGCCTTCCCGTGACGGTCGCGCAGGTAGTAGAGCTTGGCTCGGCGGACGTCTCCGAGCGACACCACTTCCGTCTTGGCGATCACCGGAGAGTGGACCGGGAACGTCCGCTCCACGCCGACCCCGAAGCTGACCTTGCGAACCGTGAAGGTCTCCCGCACCCCGGTCCCCTGACGCCGGATCACCGCGCCCTGGAACACCTGCACCCGCTGACGGTTGCCTTCGACCACCCGGACATGGACTTTCACGGTGTCCCCCGCCCGGAATTCAGGGATATCGTCTCTCAGGCTGTCGCGGTCGATGATGTCGGTCGGGTTCATACGGGTCGTCTTTCCACGTGTCGTTCCGGTAAGTGTCGAACGGCTTGGGCCGAACGGTCGGACCCCATCAAGCCGGGTCCTGTAGGTTGCAAACCATCGGGTGACCCCACAGGTCTCCCATGTACGCGTCACGCACCTGCCTCGTACCCGCACACCACGTTCGTGGCTCGCCAGTCGACGACGGGACTCAGCAATCGTAGCCGTGATCGCGCAGCAGCCGTGACTCCCCCGCTTCGGCCAGCAGAACGACCTCGTCGGGACTCAATCCGCCTCGCCGTTCGATCAGATCCGGTCGGCGCTGCAGGGTGCGGGCCAGCGCCTGTGCCCTCCGCCAGCGAAGGACGCGTCCGTGGTCACCGGAGCGAAGCACGTCGGGCACCTCCCACCCCCGAAACCTGGCCGGTCGGGTGTACTGGGGGTATTCGAGCAGCCCGTCGGCGAAGCTCTCGTCGTCTGCCGACTCCCCGTTGCCCAGCACCCCGGGCAGCAGCCGGGTCACCGCCTCGACGATCACCAGGGCCGCCAGCTCTCCACCCGCCAACACGAAATCTCCGACCGACAGCTCACCGTCGACCAGATGGTCCGCTACCCGCTGATCCACCCCCTCGTACCGGCCGCACAGGAGCGAAAACCCATCAGAAGCAGCCAACTCGACCGCGGTCGACTGCTCGAACCGACGGCCGGATGGGGCCAGCAGGTACAGGGGACGGGGGACGCCGCCGGGAGCCGCCTCCTCGCGGTCCACCACAGCAAACACAGGTTCGGGTGCGAGCACCATGCCCGGCCCTCCACCGAACGGTGCGTCGTCGACCGATCGGTGGGCGTCGACCGCACCCGAGCGCACGTCATGCGTCCGCAGGTCGAGCGCCCCACGCTGGCGAGCCCGGCCGACGATCGAGACCGTGCTGTAGGCGTCGATCGCTTCGGGGAACAGGGTGAACACATCGATGCGCAGGGGAATCGACTCCGTTCGGTCGTGGTCGGGAGGGACGAGCATTCGGAGCGCCCGGACCCGGAGGCGTCGCGCCGGCTCAGGGCGGGTCACTCCGGCTCAGTTCAGTCGAGCTCGAGAAGCCCTTCGGGGATGTCCACCTCCACCACCCGAGCGGTGGACTCGACCTCGACGACGAAACGGAGCGGGATCAACCCTCCCTCCTCGAGGACGAGGAGGTCGCTCGCCGGATTGGCCTGGACGCTCTCCACCGTTCCGAGGGCCCGTCCGGACGAGTCCACCACCGCGGCACCGATCAGCTCGTGCACCCACAGTGCCTCGGGATCGTCAAGGGGGGGAGCGTACAAGGCCGTGTCGCGCAGCCGCTCCGCATGGTCGATGCCGTCGACGCCTTCGAACGACACGATGTAGCGCCCCTGATGAGCCGAGGAGCGCCCCACGGTGAATTCGGCGCCGTCCTGGGCGATCAGGAGCGAGCCGGGTGCGATCCGCTCGTCGCGGTTGGTGGTGAGCGCCACGATGACGTCGCCTCGGAGCCCGTGGGGCTTGACGATCCGTCCGACGGCCAACAGCGGCTCGCCCTGGGGTCCCACCACCGGTCGGACCTGCTCAGTCGTCGACGATATCGACGTTGGTCTGTACGCCGTCACGCGCACCAGCAGCAGCCACGACCGTGCGGATGGCCTGGGCGACCCGACCGCGCCGACCGATCACCCGACCCATGTCCTCGGGAGCGACGTGGATCCGGAACCGCACACTGCCGTTGCGCTCCTCGGTCTCGATCACCACCTCGTCGGGCTCACCAGCCAGCGAACGCACCAGATAGGTGACCACGGCCAAAGGGGTTCCTCCCGCGATCCGGTTCCCGGTATCGTCCTGACCGGCATCGTTGTCGACCTCTCCCGCCGGGGTGTCGTCGATCGCCAGGTCGTCGGTCACCCGGCCGCCTTCGCGGTGGCAAACTCCTCCAACGCTCCCGACTGCTGCAACAGCTTCGCCACCCGCTCGGTGGGCTGGGCTCCCTGAGAGAGCCATTTGACTGCCTTGGCATTGTCGATCTGCACGACGGCATCCGGTTCGGCCAACGACTTGCCCCGGGGTGCGTAGGTCCCCACGATCTCAATGAACCGGCCATTCCGGGGCGAACGACTGTCCGCCGCTACTAACCGGTAGGTCGGCTGCTTCTTCTTCCCGATCCGCACGAGGCGGAGCTTGACTGCCACGATGTGCTCCTCTGCATAGTGTCGATAGCGGCGCATAGTCTCCCACCATTCGGCGAGGTCGTGTGCATCCTCTGATCCGGCCTGCTCTCCGGTGCCCGGGTCCGCGTGCCGATCTGCTCCTCCCGAGGGGCAGCGGTCGACGCAGGTCAGCGCGCCTTGGGCGTGACCCGCCCACCGCCCTTGCCCTTCTTTCCGCCCTTGCCCTTCTTCGCCCGTGGCGTTCCTCTCGGTACGGCCGGACCGCCACCGCCCGCCAATGCCAGGGATCCGCCACCGACCAGGTCGCCAGCGTCCGAACTGCCATCGAGGCCGCCCAACGGACCGGCCAGTCCCGCCAGTTCCGCCATGGCCTGGGGCGATGGCTTCGGTCCACGACCGAACAGGCCGCCGAGGCCACCCATCATCCCACCCATGCCGCCTTTTCCGAATCCCTTCATCATCTTCTGCATCTCCTTGAACTGCTTGAGGAGCGCATTGACGTCGGTGGTGGCCGTGCCACTGCCATTGGCGATGCGGACCCGTCGTGAACCGTCGATCAGGGTCGGGTCGATGCGCTCGGCCGGCGTCATCGAACGGATGATCGCCTCCACCTGGCCGATCTGGCGATCGTCGACCATCGACGAGGCCTGCTTCAGGTCCTTCGGAATCCCGGGGAGCAACGACAGCATCCCCGAGACGGAGCCCATCTTCTTCACTTGCTGCAGCTGTTCGAGAAAGTCCTCGAGCGTGAACCGCCCTTCGACGATGGCCGCGGCGCCCTTGGTGGCCACGCCTTCGTCGAAGGTCCGCTCGGCCTGCTCGATGAGCGACAGCACGTCCCCCATGCCGAGAATCCGCTCGGCCATGCGATCCGGGTGGAACTGGTCGAAATCGTCGAGCCTCTCTCCGGTCGAGGCGAAGGCGATCGGGCGGCCGACCACCTCCTTGACCGAGAGTGCCGCTCCACCTCGGGCGTCCCCGTCGAGCTTGGTGAGGATGACTCCGTCGAGGGTGAGCGCGTCATGGAAGGCGACCGCGGTCGACACCGCGTCCTGACCGGTCATCGCGTCGATCACCAGGAACGTGTAGTGCGGACGGACCACCCCCGCCACCTGGCGGACCTCTTCCATCAGCGTCTCGTCGATCGACAAGCGCCCGGCCGTGTCGACGATCAGCACGTCCCGGCCGAGCCGGCGGGCTTCGTCGAGTCCGGCTGCGGCGACGGACACCGGGTCGGTGGGCTCACTGAACACCGTGACGCCGGCCTGGCCACCCAGGACCCGGAGTTGCTCCACCGCCGCCGGACGCTGCAGGTCGGCTCCCACCAGCAGGGGATTGCGGCCCTGCTGCTTGAACCACCGGGCCAACTTGCCCGCGGCCGTGGTCTTTCCAGCACCCTGCAGACCGGCGAGGAGCACGACGGTGGGCGGATGGCTCGCGTAGGCGATCCGGAGCGTCTCACCTCCCAGGATGCGAGTCAGCTCCTCGTTGACAATCTTGACGACCTGCTGGCCCGGGCTGAGGCTCTGGGACAGGTCGAGGCCAACGCACCGATCTCGGACGGCACCCGTAAAGGCCCGGACGACCCCCAGCTCCACGTCGGCTTCGAGTAACGCGGTCCGGATCTCTCGGAGGATCTCGTCGACGTCCTCGGCACTCAGGCGTCCGCGGGACCGCAGGCGCGAAAGAATGCCTTCGAATCGGTCGGTCAGGCTCTCGAACATGGGACTCTCACGCTACAGGAAGGCGGGACGAACCCAACTCCGGTCTCGATCAGAACAGGGCGTCGACGAACGCCACCGGGTCGAAATCGACGAGATCCTCGACTCCCTCGCCCAGGCCGACCAGTTTGACCGGCAGTCCCAGCTCGCGCTGGATGGCCACGACGATGCCACCCTTCGCCGTCCCGTCGAGCTTGGTGAGCACGACGCCGGTCACCTCGACCGCCTCGAGGAAGACCTTGGCCTGTGCCAGTCCGTTCTGGCCGGTGGTGGCATCGAGCACCAGCAACACTTCGGTGACAGTTCCAGGGGCCCGGTCGGCCACCCGGCGGATCTTCTTCAGTTCCTCGACCAGGTTCACCTTGTTGTGGAGACGGCCGGCGGTGTCCGCCAAGACCAACTGATAACCCCGCGACGCCGCCCGCTGGACCGCGTCGAACACCACCGAGCTGGGATCCCCGCCCTCGCCCCCCCGCACGATATCGGCCCCGGATCGCTGTGCCCACAGTTCGAGCTGCTCGCCGGCGGCGGCGCGAAACGTATCACCCGCCGCCAGCAGTACCGTGGTCCCGCCCTGGGTCAATCGGTTGGCCACCTTGCCCACGGTGGTGGTTTTGCCGACCCCGTTCACTCCGACGAACAACCAGACCGCCACCGCACGTTCCGACTCCCCGTCACCGTTCGACCCGTCCGGTCCGTTGCGAACCACGGGAAGGGCACCCCCGGGTTCCGGAACATCGAGCGCGGCCTTCGGCGTGGCCAACGCTGAGACCAGGTCCTCCTTCAGGGCGTCGATCAGCTCCTCGACCCCGCTGATGGTCCCTGCCTTCACCCGACTTCGTAAGTCCGCCAGCAGGGCATCGGTCGCACCGACGCCCACGTCGGCACGGATCAACGCCTCTTCGAGATCATCCCAGGTGCTGCCGTCGACCTTCTGTCGGGACCGGACCGAGCCGAGGTAGCCCGCCAGCAGGCCCCTGGCTTTGCCCATCCGGTCTCGGAACGTGGCGGGAGCAGCCGCCGCGCTGGGGGTCGCCGTCCCGGTAGGTGGCTCCTCGGCTGCTGGTTCAGCCGCTCCCTCGAGGTCGGTGCCGGCGGGGACCTCGGCCGCGACAGGCGGCTTGTCTGCCCGGGGTGGCGCGACGGGGGGTGGCGCGACAGGGGGTGACGCGACAGGGGTTGGCGCAGCACCCCTGCGCTTTCGGAGCCGCAGCCCGATCCCCGTTCCGACGGCGACCACCGCGACCGGAATGCCGATGGCCAGACCGACCACCTCGGTGCTGGCCAGGCTGGTGAGGTCGGTCACGGCAACCCTCCCGGCGGTCGACCCGAGTGTGCATCACCGGCGCTCGATGGACCGACGTTCAGCGCACCGCCGGCGCCGCTCCTCTCGTCCGGCAGCGCCGCGCTCGCGTGCGGTGCCGGCTCGCTCTCCGAGGGGTCGAGCGGTGACACGTCTGGTTCGCCCTGGCGGCGGGGCACCTTCTGGCTGACCACCTTGGACGAGCCGCCGGGGGCCATGGTCACCCCGTAGAGGGCGTCGCCGGCCTCCATGGTGCGCTTCTGGTGGCTCACGATGATCAGCTGTGCCTCCTCGCGGAACTCGTGGACCAAGCCGAGGAACCGGTGGAGGTTGACGTCGTCGAGGGCAGCCTCGACCTCGTCCATCAAGTAGAAGGGCGACGGCCGGCTGCGAAAGACGGCGAAGAGGAACGCCAGAGCCACCAGGGAACGCTCGCCCCCGGAGAGCAGGGACAGCCGCCGGACATTGCGGCCCGCTGGCCGTACCTCGACCTCGACCCCGGTCTCCAGCAGGTTTCCGGGATCGGTCAGTGACAGTCGGCCGGTTCCCCCGGGGAACAACGAGGTCACCAGCGAGGAGAAGTGTTCGTTGACATCGGCGAACGCCGCGTCGAACACCTGCATGATCTCCCCGTCAAGGGTATGGATCACCTGTTGGAGCTCGCGCCGGGCGACACGGACGTCGTCGACCTGGGCTTGGAGGAACTGATGACGCTCACCCAGTTCGGTGAGCTCCTCGACGGCCAGCGGGTTGACCGGACCCAACGTCCGAATCTGGGACTCGAGGTGGGCCACCCGGGCATCGGCGTCCATCCCATCCAGGTCGGGCTGCGGCGCGGCCGCCGCTTCCGTCTCGTCGCTCCCGAGCTCGCGCATCAGCAGGTCCACCACGGTTTGACGACGGATGGTCACCTCGGCCAGATCGAGCTCCACCTTCTGGAGGCGGCTCCGCACCGCGGCCAGCTCGTGCTCGGCCGCCGCTCGCTGGCGCCGGAGCGTTTCGAGCCGCGCCCCCCCGGCCCGCACGGCTTCGAGCTGGAGCCGGTGACGCTCACGGAGCTCACTGCGAGCGCCGGACAACGTGTGACTGACCTCGGCCACCAACTCGACGAGACGGCTGGCTGCAGTGGCGTCCGCCTCGAGGCGACGCCGTCGTTCAGCCGCCTCGAGACGTTCCTCGGCATGCCCGGTGAGCCGGCGCTCCACCTCGCTCAATCTATCGACCAGCACGCGGCGACGCTCCTCGACCCCGGCCACCCGAGCTTCCCATTCACTGCGGAGCACCGCAGCCTCAGCGGTACGGGCGTCGATCCGGGCGCGTTCTGCACGCGCCTCCACAGCCGCCCGCCCGGCACGCTCCCGGGCCGATTCGAGCGCGGGAAGACCGAGCTCAAGCTCGGCGCGCCGGCGCGCGTCCCGCTCGATCCGCTCCTCGATCTCACGGGAGGAGCGGATCGCGTCGTCGAGCTCCGCCGCCAGGGCGGACAGTTCGCCGGCGATCCGCTGGCGGGCCACGCTTGCTGCGTGGTGGGCGGTCTCGTTGCGTTCGTCGGCGCGCACAGCCTCCGCGGCGGCCGCCCGGGCCGCCTCCACCGCAGCCCGGGCCACTCCGCGCTCGGTGGCGGCTCGCTCGGCTTCCACCGTCGCCGTCTCCGCCCGCGCCTGCGCCTCGTCGACCACCGCGGCAGTCACCACTCCTCCAGCCGCCCGGACGCGCCAACCGGTGGACGAGAAACGGTCCCCCTCGCGGGTGACCACCACCAGATCGGGTCGCTCCAGGGCCAGGTCGATTGCCGAGGACCACTCCTCGGCGCAGAAGGCCCCGGCCAGCAGGGTGTCGAGCACGTGTTCCAATCCGGCGACACCCGGTCGATCGCGTCGCTCCCGGACATGCGTGCGCACGGGTTCCACCCCCGGAACCAAGCCAGTGATGCTCGACAGACCGCCTCCGGCTGCCGAGGGACGGAGGCTCCCGGCTGACGAGAGAGCCAACACCGCACCAGGAGCCTCGCCCTGACGGAGCCGGGCCAGTGCCGCTCGCGCCGGTTGATTGCCGGAGACGACCACCGCCGACAACGAAGCCCCGGCGGCCGCGTCGAACGCCTGCTCCCACCCTGCGTCCACTTCCACCAGATCGAGGAGGATCCCGACCACGCCGTCCACCCCGGCGAGCAACTCCGCCCCGGCCGCGCCACGCGCCTCGTCGAGCGCCCGGGCCAACGCATCGGCGCGTGCGGCCGACCGGTGATGCTCCTGTTCGGCCTTGCGGAGCGTCTCCTCGGCCACCTCCAACCGCTGGAGTGCATCGGCGAGCGCGGCTTCCGACTCGGCGACCGCGGCCTGCAACAGATTGCGGGCCTGCTCGGTCTCGGCCAGGCGTTCGGTGAGCTCGTGCTCCTCGCCTTCGGTGGTACTGACCCGGCGCTGAGCCACTACCTGACGGGTGGTGACCTGGTCGAGGGTGCGACGATCACGTTCGAGACCGCGATCGAGCGCCTCGAGCTGTGCCCGAGCCACGGTGACCGCTTCGTCAGCCCGCCGCACTTCGGCGCCGTCCCCCCAGGTCTCCAGGTGAGCCACCAATTCGGCCGCCGGGGCGGCGACCGCTTCGATCACCTGAGCTTCTTGCACGGCCAGTGTGCCAGCCTCACCCTCGGCCAACTCGATCTCCGCTGCCAGGCGCGCGCCCTCCGCTTCGAGGGTCGAGACCACGTCGGCGTCGGCTGCGGCGTCCAGGGCCTGCGCCAGGGACCGTTGGCGCTCCCGGAGCACGCCGGTCAGGCCGCGAGCCCGCTCGACCAGTCCTTCGACCCGACCCAGCGACGACGCGAGATCGGCTTCGCGTTGCGCGGACAACTCGTCCGACGTACGGCTGGTGTCGGTGTCGAGCGTCGCCACTGACGCCCTCAGGCGCTCCTCGCTGGTGCGCAACTCGCGCTCGAGCGCCTTGCCGTCGCGAGTACGACCGTCGAGGGAGGCCAGTTCGTTTCCGGCGAGAAAGAGCCGTACCGCACGGAGCTCGCCGGCCAGCTCGAGATGGTTGCGCGCCGCTGCCGCCTGGCGCTCGAGCGGTCGGATCTGCCGTTTGACCTCGCGGACCAGGTCGTAAAGCCGTTCGAGGTTCTCGTCCGTCGCCGCCAGCCGGCGCTCGGACCGCTCACGGCGCCTGCGGTACTTGAGGACGCCTGCGGCTTCCTCGATGACCGAACGGCGGTCTTCCGGACGGGCGTTCAAGATCGCGTCCAGCTGGCCCTGACTGATGATCACGTGTTGCTGACGCCCGACACCGGTGTCCGAAAGCAACTCCTGGACGTCGAGCAACCGGCAGGGGGCGCCGTTGATCGCGTACTCGCTGTCGCCGGAACGGAACAACGTACGGGTGATGGTGATCTCGGCCAGGTCCGAAGGGAGCCGGCCCGAGCTGTTGTCGATCGTGAGGGCCACCTCCGCCCGACCGAGCGCCGGCCGGTTGGCCGTTCCCACGAAGATGACGTCTTCCATCTTGGCCGAACGCACCGTCCGCGGGCCTTGCGCTCCCAGGACCCAGGCCACCGCGTCGACCACGTTGGACTTGCCGCTGCCGTTGGGACCGACCACCACCGTGATGCCGGGCTCGAATTCGAGCACGGCTGGATCGGCAAACGATTTGAACCCTTTGAGGGAGAGCGACTTCAGGAACACCGGGCGCTCACCCTACCGGCATCGGGGCGCCGGCGCGGTGCCCACCGACCGGCATCGGGGCGCCGGCGCGGTGCCCAGGGGGACCCCCGGTCAGACCGTTCACAGCGGGAACTGTTCAAACCTGGCAGTGTTCGCACAGATACGTGGAGCGTCCCCCGGACTTCACCCGGATGATGGTGGACCGGCATCGCCGGCACGCCTGCCCCTCCCGGTCATACGCCTGGTGCTGGCCCTGGTAGTCCCCGACCTCACCGAACAGGTCCCGGTACTGCTCGTCGGCCAGCGAGGAACCCCGCCGCTTGACCGCTTCGGCCAGTGTCTCCACCATCGAGCGATAGAGACGGCGGACCTCTTGGGAGGAGAGGGAGCTCGACAGCCGGTCGTAGCGAAGACCGGCGGCGAACAGAATCTCGTCCGCGTACATGTTGCCGATCCCGGCGACGAACTCCTGATCCATCAGCAACGCCTTCAGGCCAGCCTTGTGCGAGGCCAGCAACACCCAGAACTTCTCCCAGCTCATCACGTCCTCGAGCGGGTCGAAACCCAGGTGGGCCAACTCGGGGACCGCCGGTTCACCCTCCGCCGGGGGGCCCGAGACGAACAGCTCTCCGAAGGTCCGTGGGTCCACGAAACGCAGCTGGCCACCCTGGGTGAAGACGACGACCGCATGGGTGTGCGGTGCCTTGGGCTCCTTGGCGCTCTTGGCCCGCTGGAGCTGACCGCTCATGCCCAGGTGCACCACCAGGGTCGCCCCGTCGTCGAGGCCCAGGAGGAGGTACTTCCCCGATCGGCCGATGGAGGTCACCGTGCGTCCTTCGAGACGAGCCCGGAAGTGCTTGGCGCTCGGGTGACGACGCACGGTCCTGCCGTTGCGGACCTCGACGGTCTTGATCTTCCGACCCACGACCTCGCCCTGCAGATCGCGCCGGATGGTCTCCACCTCGGGCAGTTCAGGCATCCCCTCCGCCTCTCTCATCCCCCAACGCTCGACAGGCGACCTCCGCGGCCCCTTGCTCTGCGTCCTTCTTCGATCGTCCCTCTCCCGTTCCGAGGGCCTGGTCAGCAACGTACACCGTGGCCAGGTACCTCCGGTCATGGTCGGGGCCCCTGCCCCGCACTTCGTAGCGAGGAACGCCCCGCCCGGCCCGCACGGACTCCTCCTGAAGGCGGCTCTTGTGGTCAGCCTCGCCGGGCTGGGCCACCGCCGCGTCGATACGGGAACCGAGCCGGTCGAGCACCAGCCGCTGTGCTGCATCGAATCCCCCGTCGAGGTAGACAGCCCCGATCACCGCTTCGGTGGTATCCGCCAGGATCGACTCCTTGGACCGGCCACCCGAGAGATCTTCGCCGTGGCCGAGCCGAAGTCTTGGTCCGAGCCCCAGCTCAACCGCCACTTCTGCCAGGACCCGGGTGTTCACCACTGCCGCCCGCACCTTGGCCAGCACACCCTCGGCAAGGTCAGGGCGCGATCGATAGGTGTGGTCGGCCACCACCAGGCCGAGCACGGCGTCACCCAAAAACTCCAACCGCTCGTTGGAGGGCAGACCGTCGTGCTCGGCACACCAGGACCGATGGGAGAACGCCTGGTCGAGCAGGGTCGGATCGGTGAATCTGTAGTCGATGCGGTGGTCCGTCTCAGGCCCCTGCCAGCTTGGTGTGCACGTAGTCGACGGCGTCGCGAACGGTGCGGAGATCCTCGAGATCCTCGTCGTCGATGCGGAAACCCACCGAGCGTTCTCCCAATTCTTCCTCCAACCCCTCGACCAGTTCGATCAGAGCGAGGGAGTCTGCGTTCAGATCCTCCGCGAACGACGAAGACTCGGTGATCGCCGACGGTTCGATCTCGAGAATGTCCGCGAGGAGGTCGCGAATCAACTCGAAGACCTGCGGACGTTCGAGCGGTCCCTCCCCCACGTGGGTCTCTGCGGGCACGGCAACTCCTCGGTTCGATGATCGTCCGGCCACGCGCAGGGACCGGTCCGGTGGACGTCAGTGGTACGGCAGTCAGTGATGGGCCACTCTAGTGGACCGGGCACGCCGCACTGAGATGGAGACTATCGAAAAGGACTGGAAGACACCGAGACGACACAAGAGAGCCAATTGATCAGCGCCGGCCGGTCGGTGCGACGGGTTCACCCGGTCGGGTTCACCAAGTGGAAACACGCCGGCAACCGCGGTGGCCCATGGGCGGAGGCACTCTGGCGCCTGTTCACCGAGATCGGACTGGTCCAGTGGCTCAACGCCCTCAATCTCTTCATCGACGACGTGTACCACGATCAACGAGCGGTGGCCGCCGGGGTGGTGCCGGCCGAGTTGGTCACCGGTGCTCCCAACTTCCGACCCGAGTGCATCGGGGTCGATCCGGCCGGTGGCATCTGGGCCCATCTCTGCGGAAGCGACCTGGTGAGGGACGCAGACGGCACGCTCTCCGTGCTCGAGGACAACCTTCGGGTTCCGTCGGGCATGTCGTACCTGCTCGAGAACCGGCTCGTCGCCAAGCACGCCTTCCCCGAGCTGTTCCGCCACTACAGCAGCGAGCCGGTGGCCCCGTTCATCGAGCGGTTGGCCGCCCGGTTGGCATCCGTGTCCCCCTCCCCGGGTGACCCGACCATCGTGGTGCCCACGCCGGGCGTCGACAATTCGGCACACGCCGAGCACGCCTTTTTGCCGCAACAGTTCGGTGTCGAGCTGGTCGAAAACGATGACCTGGCGGTCTTCGACGACGACTGCCTCTCCGTCCGCACGACCGAGGGTCCGGTAAGGGTCGACGTCGTCTACCGCCGAGAGGACGATCTCTTCTTGGACCCGGAGACCTTCCAGGCCGACTCGCTCCTCGGCGTTCCAGGGCTGACGTGATCCTGGCAGGCGGGCCGAGTCAGCCTGGTCAACGCCCCGGGAGCCGGAGTGGCGGACGACAAAGGGATCTCTGCCTTCGTCCCCGACATCATCCGTTTCTTCCTCGACGAGGAACCCCTTCCGGCCAACGTGCCCACCTTCCGGTGCAGCGAGCCACGCGTCCGGCGGACGGTCCTCGGGCGTCTGGAGCACCTGGTGGTCAAGCCGACCGGCGGACCGGCGGATCGGGGGATCGGGGGGCCACGGGATCGTGGTCGGGAGCCGGGCGTCCCCGGTCGAGCTGGCGGCGGTACGCAGGCAGATCGACGACGAACCCGATCGATGGGTGGCCCGGCCGGTGCTGTCGCCCTCGACGTATCGGTCGACGTCACCCGCCGTGGCGGCGACCGCGCTCACAACGCTCAGGGGGCGAGTGCTGCCTGGATCCCGTCGAGCCCAGCCAGCAGCGAACGCGAGCCCGACTCGTCGAGCACGCCGTAGGCGTCACGCACCAGAGCATCGGTCAGCGCTTCCGCTCGGGCCAGGGCCTCGATCTGCGGTGTCCCGATGACCGGAGGATCGTCCTCCGACCAGCCGAACATGGCGACGTCGTTCGGGCGCTTGATGAAATGGGCGGTCTTCGCATCAAGGCCGCATGCCCGGATGGCCAGCACGTGGGCACTTCCCCGAAACTCGCGCAGCACAGCCAGAAGCTGAAGGGTGCGGCCGGCGACGTCCTCGACCACTGGTTCAGAGCGATACCCGGCAAACAGCGACAGCCCGACCGGATCGGCGGCCTCCACCACCTGCTCGGCGGCCCGGCAGAACGGCACCAGCCCGTCGACACCGGCCAACTGCTCCCGTCCGAAGTCGGCGCAGCAGGCCGCATACGCACGAGCTGCGTCGCGCGGGGCCATAATCGCCTTGCCCTCGTTCCACATCTGAGCGACAACTGCCGGATTGAAGTACCCGAACGCGCTCACGATCACCTCGGGCTCCACGTCCCCGAGCACCCCGCCCCGCCCCAGGAAGTAGAAGTGGAAGACGTCGAGTCCGAGCGCCTCACCCTTGGCCACGGTGCCCGGAGCGAAGTAGAACGCCCACCCCAGATCGCCGATCCTCGGACAGGCCAGTGCCAGCAGCTCATCAGTTGTCATGGGTCAAGGGTAGGCGCGCGGCCGGAGAGTGCCAGCGGTCCGTGGAGACGCCGACCGGTCGGACGGAGGACCAGCGCTCGATCGGGGATCGGTGCCCTACCCTGTCCCGATGCGCATCCTCGTCACCGGCGCCGGTCGAGCCATCGGCGCAGCCATCGCCAACACCCTTGCCGGAGCCGGTCATCACGTCGTCGCCACCGCTCGGGATCCGTCGACCCTGGCCGACCTCGACGTGTCCCTTCGGCTGCCGCTCGACGTCAACGACGATGCCTCGATCGCCGAAGCGCTGGCATCGGCGGGCGAGCTGGACGCGGTGGTGAACAACGCCGCACTGGCCGCGAAGGGGCCGCTCGAATCGTTCCCGATCGACCAGATGCGCCAGATCCTCGACACCAACACCATCGGGCCGGTGCGCCTGCTCCAGCCGTTGCTCCCCTCGTGGCGCGCCCGGGGCAGCGGGGTGATCGTGAACATCAGCTCCATCCAGGGAAAGGTCGGGACCCCGCTCGAAGGAGCGTACGCCGCGTCCAAGTTCGCCCTCGAAGCCATCTCGGAGGCACTCCACTACGAGCTGTCCCACTTCGGCATCCGGGTTGTGGTCATCGAGCCGGGCTACACCGCGCCCGGGATGAAACGGACCGGCGATCACGTAGGAGATCCGGTCTACCGCGACCTGTGGGCGCAGTGGGAAGGGACCGACGACGCCATCAACGGTCCCACCGGTCGACCTGGTCCCGAAGGGGTCGCCGAAGCCGTACGCCGCGCCATCGAGGATCCCGAGACGCCGTTACGCGTAGCGGTGGGCGCCGACAGCGTGACCGTACTCTCCGCCCGTGCGAGTCTCGACGATGCCGCCTTCGAGCACGCCATGCGGGCCGTCCTCGGCATCACGTGGTGATCGGTGTCCTGCGCCGACGCCGGGACGGTCAGGGGCCCGAGTTCACCAGGTTCCGGGCCGCCATAGCGAAGTACTCGAGGAGCTCGCCCCGGTCGGCGGGCTCCATCGGGGCGGACTCCACCGCCTCGGTCATGTGCTCCATCCACGCCTCGGCCTCCGCCGGGCCCACGGTGAACGGCGCATGCCGCAGCCGCAGGCGAGGTGCTCCCCGCAGCGCGTCGTAGTCGGCCGGTCCGCCCCAGTACTGCCCGAGGAAGAGGGCCAGGTGCCGTCGCGAGTCAGCCAGGTCGTCGGGGTACATCGGCCGCAACCGCGGGTCGTTCTCGACGCCCTGATAGAACCGGTCCACCAGTGCCTCGAAGAACGGTGCCCCACCCCACCGCTCGTAGGCCGTCTCCCTCTGCTTCCCTGACCATCGGACCGGACGCACGGAGAGGAGCGTACGACATCCTCGGATAGCCTCATGGCAGCCGGACGCAGCCGGACGCAGCCGGACGCAGCCGGACGCAGCCGGACGCAGCCGGTGTCCGAGTCCCGGAGAGGAGACCCCCATGTTCGAATGGTCAGACGAACAGTTGATGGTGCGTGACGCAGTCCGGCGGTTCATCGACGCCGAAGTGGTGCCCCATATCGACGAGCTCGAACACGGCGACTTGGCCCCTTACGACATCATCCGGAAGATGCAGGCGACGTTCGGCATGGACCAGATGGCCCGCGACCGGTTCAAGAAGCAACTCGATCGCAAGCGCGCCGGCGCAACGGAGTCGGACGCCGAACGCGAGGAGCGCGCCGGGGACGGCGGGGCGGCTGCCATGACGCTCATCCCCATCATCGAGCTGTGCCGCTACTGCCCGGGCATCGTCACCGCGATGGGTGTGAGCCTGGGTCTGGCCGCCGGCACCATCATGAAGCAGGGCACTCCCGCCCAACTGGAACGGTGGGGACTTGACCTGCTCACGTTCGACACCATCGGTGCCTGGGCCATCACCGAACCCGATTCGGGCTCGGACGCACTCGGAGGTATGCGCACCTCGGCCCGCCGCGACGGTGACGAGTACCTTCTGAACGGCAACAAGACCTTCATCACCAACGGCCCCTACGCGGACACCATTGTCCTCTACGCCAAGCTCGACGACGGGTCGGACACCCCTCTGCGTGACCGGCAGGTCCTCACCTTCGTGCTCGACAAGGGCATGCCCGGCCTGGTCCAATCGGCACCGTTTCGCAAGATGGGTCTCCATTCGTCACCGACCGGAGAGCTCTTCCTCACCGACGTGCGGGTGAGCAAGGACCGGCTGCTCGGCGAGACCGAAGGCACCGCGCAGAGTGGGCGCGAGTCGGCCAAGGGCAACTTCGTCACCGAACGGGCCGGACTGGCCGCCATGGCGCTCGGTCTGATCGAAGAGTGCCTGAAGCTCTCGGTGGAGTACGCGAGGAGCCGGGTCCTCTGGGGCCGGCCGATCGGGGAGCGCCAGCTCGTCCAGTTGAAGCTGGCGAAGATGGAGGTTGCCCGGCTCAACGTACAGAACCTGGTCTTCCGCCACATCGAGACCTCGGCTGCCGGAAAGAGCCTCACCCTGGCCGAGGCGTCCGCAATGAAGCTCTACTCGGCCCAGGCCGCGTCCGAGGTCGCCATGGAGGCAGTGCAGCTGTTCGGGGGGAACGGCTACATGGCCGAGTACCGGGTGGAGCAGCTCGCCCGCGACGCCAAGGTGTTCCAGATCTACGCCGGGACCGACGAGATCCAAGTCACCCACATCGCCAAGGATCTACTCGCCGGCTGATCGGCCCACCAGGAGGTTGCCATGCACGAACGGGTCGTCGTCGTCACCGGAGGGAACTCGGGGATCGGGAAGGAGACGGCCATCGCGCTCGCCATCCTCGGTGCCACCACCGTGCTCGCGTGCCGCGACCGCGCCAAGGCAGAGTCAGCCGCGGCCGACGTGCGCGCCGCCTCGGGGTCCCCGGACGTGCATATTGCCGAGCTCGACCTTGCCGACCTGACATCCGTCGAACGCTGTGCCGCCGACGTCCTCGCCCGGTGGGACCGGATCGACGTGCTGATCAACAACGCCGGGGGAATCTGGTCGTCTCGACACACCACCGCCCAGGGCATGGAGCAGACCTTCGGGGTCAACCACGTCGGACCCTTCTACCTGACCGCCCTGCTCCTCGACCGCCTCCGCCAGTCCGATGCGGGCCGTATCGTCACGGTGTCGTCCTTCGCCCACCGCGCCGCCTTCGCCGGCATCCACTGGGACGACCTGCAGAGCGAAAAGCGGTACACGCCGTTCGGCGCCTACAGTCAGTCCAAGCTGGCCAATATCCTGTTCACCCGGGCCCTGGCCGATCACCTATCGGACACCACGGTCACCGCCAACGCCGCGCATCCGGGGCCGGTCCGCAGCGGCTTCGGTATGGACGGCGACCTCAGCGGCGTCGCCGGATGGGGGAACCGGCTGTTCCGACCGTTCGAGATCACCGCCAAGGCGGGAGCCGCCACGTCGGTCTACCTGGCCGCCTCACCCGAGGTGCACGGCGCGTCCGGGGGTTACTACGCCCGGTCCCGACCCGCTCGGATGTCGGCCCAGGCCCGATCGGATGCGGCTGCCGCCCGACTGTGGGCGGTCACCGAGTCGCTGATCACCGAGGCCGGCTACCACCTCCCCTGAGCAACGCCGTGCGCGGTGCTTCCAGCACAGTCCTCGCACTCCAGCACAGTCCTCGCCCGCCAGCAGCCAGAGCACGCTCGGCGTCATCCCTGAGGGGTCGGCTTCTCCGGGGGGTCAGATTCCAGGGCCGCCTCCGTCGTCCCAACCACCACGGACTCCGCGATGGCCTCCGCCACGGCTTCGACCAGGCCGCCGACGGCGAGGTCGTGGGCCACGGTGATGGCGTTCACGATGGCCACTGCCGACGACGATCCGTGGCTGATCACACAGACTCCGTCCACCCCGAGCAACATCGCCCCACCCGTCGCCTCGGGTTCGAGCTCCTGAGCCAGGGGCAGCAGCGCGGGGATCACTGCCTCTGCGGCCTGGGCCAGACCGGGTCGACCGAGGAGCTCCGTCAGGGAACCGATCAGGAAACGCATCGATCCCTCCATCGTCTTCAGCGCCACGTTCCCGGTGAAGCCGTCGGTGACTATCACATCGGCCTGTCCGCGGAAGAAGTCGCGCCCCTCCACGTTGCCGACGAACCGGAGCCCACCGCCCCCTTCGCCTGCCGCCAACCGGCTGTGGGTCTCCTTCTCCAGCGGGGTGCCCTTCGACTTCTCCTCGCCGATCGACAGCAGCGCGACCGTCGGCAGCTCGACCCCGTATCGCTTCCGTGAGAAGGCCGCTCCCATCCGGGCGAATTGGACAAGCATGTCGGCGCTGCATTCGGCGTTGGCACCGGAGTCGAGCAGCACCGTGGGTGGTCGTCCCGTTCCCGGGTTGGGGATGGGCGTGGCGATCGCCGGACGCAGCACGCCGGGCAGGCGGCCCATGCGGAGCAGGGCCGAGGCCATCGTCGCTCCGGTGTTGCCGGCGGAGACCATGGCCATCGCCGCTCCATCGCGTACCGCCTCCGCCGCCCGCACCAACGACGAGTCCTTCTTCCGCCGCACCCCCTGGGCCGGATCGTCATCCATCCCGATGACCTCAGACGCGGCCAACTCGGGAAGCCCCCCGGTTGCACCCATCCCCCCGGGGCGCCCGACCAACAGCACCGCAATGCCGGCCTGTGAAGCCTGACGAGCCCCAGCCACGATCTCCCCGGGCGCTCGGTCGCCACCCATGGCGTCGACGGCGACCGGAAGCTTGGCCAACGCGGAACCGGTCGGCCGTGGGGCACGGGCCACTAGTCGACGTCGATCGCCTGGCGGCCCTTGTACCACCCGCAGTTCGGGCAGACGACGTGGGGGAGCTTCGCCGTGGTGCATTGCGGGCACACCGAGCGAGCCGGAGTCCGCAGTACCCAGTTGGACGCCCTGCGGCTGCGGCTCTTCGACTTCGAGGTCTTCTTCTTCGGGACGGCCATAGGGACGGCATTCTAGGTCAAGCCGTCACCACTCCCGTCACGGAGCGCATCCAGCACGGACCAGCGTGGATCGGCCGCAGGTGCGCAGCCGCACGCGCCACGGTTGAGATCCGCTCCGCATTGGGGACACAACCCCTGACAGTCTGTGCGACAGACCGGTGCCAGCGGAAGGTCGAGCAGCACCGCATCCCTGGCCAGGGGTTCGAGGTCGAGCAGATCGTCCTCGATCAGGTAGGCGTCCTCGTCTTCTCCGACCGACATGCCGGCTGCCGCCCCTGGACCTCCGAAGCGGAATCGCTCGCGCACGTCGGCCTGCACGCGACCGCGCACCGGACCGCCGCAGCGCCGGCATTCCGCCTGCCAGGGAGCCGAAACCGAGCCGGTCGCCATCACTCCGCCGGGATATGAGGAGAGCGTGACCTCGACCTCCAGTTCCGCCCCCGGAGGCACGGAGACCCCGAGTATCCCCAGCCCGTCGATGACCCCATGGCGCGCCTCGTGCCGCGTGGTGCCGGGCACCTTGCGGAACGAGGCCGCGTGCACGACGAATGGATGGAGCGATCCCACCGTCACGCCGGCTCAGTCCAGATCTTGGTCGAAGAAACCTTCGGGCTCGGTCGCTCCGAGGGCGTCGTCCGGGTCGATCGACACTCCCATGGTGGTCTCGCCACCCTCGCCGATCTCGACCGGCGGCAGCGGTGTCACCTGGAGCTTCTCGCGCCCGGCCTGGACGGTCTTCATCGTCCGGTCCAGCACGATCTCGAAGCTCGCGAGCTTCTGATCGGCATAGTCCTCGGCCTCGTGGCGGAGCCGACGAGCCTCCTCGTTGGCATCGTCGAGGATGCGTTGGGCGACGTGATTGGCTTGACGGACGATCTCGGTGCGCTGGACCATTCGCTCCGCCTGGACCCGCACCTCGTCGAGGAGCGCGTCCGCTTCTCGGTTCTTTTCGGCGATGAACTCGTCGCGTTCACGCAGCAACCACCGGGCCTGGCGCAGCTCGTCCGGCAACCGCTCGAGCGCCCCGTTGAGCAGCTCGGCCACCTCTTCACGCGAGATGAGCACCGAAGCCGACAGCGGCATGGTCTTGGCCGTCAGGACCAGTTCGAGTGCCTCCTTGATGAACGCCTCCGCGTCGGTGCCTTGCGGCCTCCGCCGGGACGAGCCGAGATCGTCGAACAGCTCACTCATCAGCGAACTTCTCTTCGAGGCGCTCGGCGACCGCCTTGGGCACAAAGGCGGTGACGTCGCCACCGAACCGAGCCACTTCGCGGAGCAGGCGCGACGCGATGAACGAGTGAGCCGAGCTGGTGGGGATGAAGAGCGTCTCCACCCCTGAGAGCTGCTTGTTCATCTGGGCCATCTGGAGCTCGTTCTCGAAGTCGGAGACCGCACGCAGCCCTTTCACGATGGCGGTGGCACCCACATCGGCAGCCACGTCGACGACCAGGGTCGACACCGACACGATGCGGACGTTGACCAGATGGGCCAGGGACGCTTCGAGCATCTCGCGCCGCTCGTCGAGGTCGAACAGCGCCTCGCTCTTCTGCGGGTTACGGAGGGCGGCCACCACGACCTCGTCGAACAGCCGCGCCGCGCGCTCGACAACCTCGAGGTGACCGTTGTGGACCGGATCGAACGATCCGGGAATCAGTGCGATCCTCACGAGGGACCTTTCTGTGCGAGTGTCGGGGACTGTGCGGGCGGTGGGGTCTGTGCGAGTGTCGGGGACTCTGCGGGCGGTGGGGTCTGTGCGGGCGGTGGGACCGGCGACTCGCCGTGGCAGTCCGGCGACCGCCCATCGCTGTCGTCGTTCCCCACGTCGGGCCGCTCGGGAACGACCACCGTGACGATGGTACCCCCATAGCGCTTGGTCTTGAGGACGCGGCAGCCGGCCACCTCAGGCAGCGTTCGTCCCGATTCCAGGACGCCCAGGTCGCCGGGCAACCGGGTGAGCAGCACCTCCCACCCTTCGTAGTCGTAGGGCGGATCGCAGAACACCACGTCGAAGCGCGAAGCGGTGGTCGTCACCCATCCCTCCACGTCGCCACGCACCAAGGTCGCCTCACCACTCGGAACTGCCTGCTCCAGGCCGATCGCCTCGAGGTTCCGCCGCACCGCATCGAGGCTGGCCGGATCGCGGTCGACGAACGTGGCCGAGGCGGCCCCTCTCGAGAGGGCTTCGATCCCCAGTGCACCGGTGCCGGCGAACAGGTCCACCACCTGCAGGCCATCGACACCTCCGAGGCTGAACAGCATGTCGAACACGGCTTCGCGCACCCGGTCCGACGTCGGCCTCACCGTGCCGCCGACCGGTGCCGCCAGGCGCCTCCCCCGGTAGTCGCCTCCGATCACGCGCACCCGCCGATCCTACCGGTCGGCTCGAGCGGGCCTTGCTGCTGACCGGCGGCACCAGCCCGGCGACGGACCGGTCCGCCCAACCGGACCGGTCGCCGAGCGTCCCGAGCACGGGTCAGCTCTTGAACAGAAACGCCGCCTCGTCGTCGTCGACGAACAGGCGGAGCTCGTCCACCAGGAGGGGGTGACCGGCCAACGTCGGATCGGTCTCGACCACCGATTCGGCGAGTGAACGTGCCGCGTCCACCAGGTCTCCATCGGACAGGAGCCGGGCCAGGACCAGGTCGCTCCGACCCTTCTGGCGAGCCCCGAGGATGGTGCCCTCGCCCCGGAGGCCGAGGTCCACGTCGGCCAGTGCAAACCCATCGGTACTGCGTTCGAGCGCTTCGAGCCGGGCCACCGCTTCGGGCTGCTCGGTCCGGGCCAGCAGGTAGCACCACGACGGGTCGGCACCACGACCGACCCGGCCGCGGAGCTGATGCAACTGGGCGATCCCGAAGCGGTCGGCGTCCTCCACCACCATGACCGTGGCCTCCGGTACATCCACGCCGACTTCGATCACCGTGGTCGCCACCAGCACGTCGATCGCTCCGTCCCGGAACGCAGTCATCACCGACTCCTTCTCTCCGGCGCGCATCTGACCGTGCAACAAGCCGACCCGGAGGCCGGCCAGCTCTCCGATTGCCAGCCGCTCGGCCTCGTGGACCACCGAGGTCGCCTCGACGCGCTCCGAGCCCTCGACGAGCGGGCAGACCACGAACGCGCGCCGACCCGCCGCCACCTCCTCTCTGACCTTGGACCAGGCGGCACCATCCTCCAGGTCGGTGCGCAACCAACGGGTGCTGACCGGGCTCCGGCCGGACGGCAGCTCGTCCACCTCGGTCCGGTCCAGGTCGCCGAACACCACCATCGCGGCCGTGCGGGGAATCGGCGTCGCCGTCATCACCAACAGGTCCGGGTCCTGCCCGTCCCCGTCTCGGCCCCGGCCCTTCGCCCGGAGAGCCGCCCGTTGCTCGACCCCGAAACGATGCTGTTCGTCGATCACCACGACTCCGAGGGAGTGGAACCACACCTCGTCGCCGAGGAGTGCATGGGTACCGATCACCAGGTCGACCGTCCCGTCCGTCAGGCCCTGCTGAATGGCCCTGCGCTCACGGACTCCGGTCCGAGCGGTCAGCACGGCGACCGACACGGGCCGCTGGCCTGACAGCGTGGCCGGGTCCGGAAGCGTCACTCCCTCGAGCAGCCGCACGACCGCGGCTCCGTGCTGCTCGGCCAGCACTTCGGTCGGGGCCATCAGGGCCCCTTGATGCCCACCCTCGATCGCGGCCAGCAGCGCGGCCACGGCCACCACGGTTTTTCCGGCGCCGACATCGCCCTGCAGCAGGCGATGCATCGGCAGTGGCCCGCCCAGGTCGGCCAGGATCGTCCCGATCGCGCGCCGTTGGGCCCCGGTGGGCTCGAACGGGAGCGCGTCGAGGAACCGTTCGGGCAGGGTGGGCCCCCCCGGACGAGCCACCACGTGGCGGATACCCCGGGCGTCCTCCCTCAGGCGCTGCTGGCGGAGCACCATCGCCAGCTGCAGGCGGAAGAGCTCGTCGAACGCCAAGCGGCGGCGAGCAGGCTCGGTCTGGCCCGTGTGGGCCGGACGGTGAATCCGATTCCACGCCGAGGTCCGATCGAGGAGATGGATCCGCTTACGCCAGTCGTCGGGCAGCGGGTCGGCGAAGACGCCGGCGCGGTCGAGTGCCTCGGCCACGAATCGGCCCAGCCGGGCCGAGGTCAGGTCCGCCTTCTCACTCAGCGGGTAGACCGGGTACACCCGACCGGCCGGGGGACCGTCGTCGGGACGGGCACCCGGAGCACTGCGTTCGCCAGGGGATGGCAGGTCCTCGGCGGGACCGGTCCGGAGCACCTCAGCCGTCGGGTTGACCATCTGGAGCGCACCCCGGTACTCCCCGACCTTGCCGTAGAAGAGGGCGAGCGTCCCCACCGGAAGCTGCCCCGCCCGCCAGATCTGGTTGAAGAACACCATACGGAGGCGGCCGGTCCCGTCCGATACGTCCAGGTCGACTCGGGCGGGCCCCCGCCCCCGACCACCCCCCCGACCGGATCGCGGCGGCGAACGGCGGACTTCGCGGACCTCACCCAGCACGGAGACCGCCTCACCGGCTACCACCTCTGACAGAGGGGCCATCCGGGTGCCGTCGATGTAGCGCCGGGGATAGTGGGTCAACAGATCGAGGACCGATTCGATCCCGAGCTCGGCCAGCTCACGGCGCACGCCCTCCCCCACCCCGCCGAGCACGGTCACTGCCAGCCCGTCGAGCTGCGCCAGCCTCCGCCCCGTGCCGTGCCCGCCCCGACCCGGCGCCTCGGTCGAACCCGAGCGCCGGATCTGGTCGGAGATCCCGGTCCGCCCCGGGTTCATTCGATCGAGAACAGGTACGGATAGAGCGGTTGGCCGCCGTGGTGCACCTCGGTCAGCACGCCCGCCCGGTGCTCACGCAGCCATTCGGTGATCCGGCGGGTATCGGCCGCGCTCGAACCCTCCCCTTCGATCATGGTCACCAGGTCGTGGTCGTCCTCGACCAGGCGATCGAGCAAGGAGCAGGCCGCGTCGGCAAGCGTGTCGGCCACCACCTCGATCCCGGTGCGCGACAGCCCCAGCCAGTCGCCGGCGACGATCGGGCCGGCATCGCTGTCGGAGTCACGCACCGCTCGGGTCACCTCGCCCGCCACCACTCGGCAGGCCGAGGTCTCCATCGCCCGGGCGTTCACATCGCCGTGTGCCCCAGGGTCGTAGGCGAGCAGCGCGGCAAATCCCTCGGCGATGGTATTGGTGGGCACCACCCGGATCGACTTGGACGTCAGCGCGTCCACCCCCTCCGCCACCGGCCGGATGTTCTTGTTGTTGGGAAGGATGACCACTTCGTCGGAGCGGACCGCTTCCACGGCGTCGAGCAGCTCGGCGGTGGACGGGTTCATCGATTGGCCCCCGGCGAGTACCCGCTCGACCCCCAACGACCGGAAGATCCGGCCGACACCGTCGCCGGTGGCCACTGCCACCACTCCGGTGACCGGCGGTGGTCCGGGTGGCGTGTCCTCGGGGCCGACCCCGGCCATGGACGCGGCCTCGCGAACCCAACGCTCCTCCTCGACCTGCTCGAGCAGGTCGGTCACTCGGATGTGGCGGGGCCGGCCGGCATCCAGGGAGGCTTCGACCGACGCACCGATGTCGTCGGTGTGAATGTGGCAGTTCCAGAGCCCGTCGCCGCCGACCACCACGATCGAGTCACCCAACCCGGCCCAGACCTCCTTGAACGAAGGAATGGTGTCGTCCGGGGCTTCGAGCAGGTACATCACCTCGTAGCGGAGACCGGCCACGGCACCGTCGACACCGCCCGAGGAGCCAGCTGCCCGGTCGTCAGCCCCCGCCCCGGTCGTCGGCTCCCCGATCACGTCTGCTCGCCGGTCCATCGGTTCATTCAGCTCGGGGGGAACCGGGAGGGGGCGGCCGTCCAGTACCGACAGCAGCGCATCGAACAACAACAAATACCCCGAGCCACCGGCATCGACCACGCCGGCCCGGGCCAGCACCGGCAGCAGATCGGGCGTACGAGCCAGCGTCGTCGCGGCAGCGTCCCGGGCAGCCACCACGACCTCGATCAGCCCCTTGCCCGAGTCAGCTGCGATCCTGGCCCCCTCTGCCGCACCCCGGGCAACCGTCAGGATCGTCCCCTCGACCGGACGCATCACCGCCTGGCGGGCCAGCTCGTCGGCCAGGGTCAGGGCCCGGGCCAGCTCCTTGGCGCCCGCGGGACCGTCGGTCTCCGTCAATCCGTCGCCGATCCCCCGGAGCATCTGAGACAGGATCACCCCCGAGTTGCCGCGCGCCCCCATCAGTGAACCGTGGGCGATGGCCTTGCAGGTCGCAGCCATGTCCAGTGACGCCCGGTCCGGTGCAGCACCACCGGCTGAACCGTCGGGAGACTCGAGGGTGGCCAGCTCGGCCACCACCGTCTCGAGCGTCAACGCCATGTTGGTGCCGGTGTCGCCGTCGGGCACCGGGTAGACGTTCAGCCGGTTGATCACCTCTTGGTGGGAGCGGAGGACATCGCGAAAGGCCGTCACCACCCGGCACAGCGTTGCCGGATGCAGCGTGTCGGGGACCCCCATGGTCAGCGATGCTAACCTTTGATCCGTCCGACGAGGGAATGTGGAAGGAAGTCGACGCGTCATGGCAGCGGTGTGTGAGGTCTGCGGCAAAAAGCCGTCGTTCGGTATGAACATCAGTCACTCCCACCGGCGCACCAAGCGTCGCTGGGATCCGAACATCCAGCGGGTACGCGCCCTCGTCGACGGGTCACCCCGCCGTCTGAACGCCTGCACGTCGTGCATCCGATCGGGAAAGGTCACCAAGCGACCGGTTCGCAACATCCCTGCCTGAACATCCCTGCCTGACCCGGCGGTCGCGGCGCAGCGGACCGGTCTCGTCCCCGGCGGACTACCGAGTCCGTGGGCCCCTGTGCCGCCGGATCACGGGCAGAGCTCGGATCGGGGAATGAGGATCCCGGTCGACGGGGGAATGCACCCGAGCGTGTAGAGATTCCGGACGGCCTTCTGGTGCGGGTTCACCTCGAGCGACCGCCCGAATGCCCGGCGTGCCTCGGCGCGGTTCCCCTGGCGGCGCGCTACGAATCCCAGCGTATTGAGCAAAGAGGTGTCCAGGGGACGCAGGCGCAACCCGGTCAGGGCTGACTGACGCGCTCCGGCCAGCATGCCGGCATCGAACTGGATGGTGGCCAGGCGGGCCCACAAGTCAGCGTCGGTCGGGTCGCGTCGGATGGCCTGCTGTGCATAGGTAGCGGCCACCGCACCAGCTGCCGGTGTGATCCCGAAGTTCCGGATCAGTTCGGCGTTGGCCATCAACGATGGTGCCAGCGGCCATGGGAACAGCTCCCGGTCGGCGGACGCCGCGGTGCGGATCGCCGCCGACTGGCTGCCCACGGCGGAGAGCTTGGAGGCCTGGTTGTACTGCAGGTCGCCGACCACCAGCGCCAGTCCGGCCAAGGCGGCAACGACGGCGCATCCCACCACCGCCGAGCGACCGGCCTTCCCACCCGGCACACCGGGGCGAAGGGGAGCCTCCGCACCCGATGAGTCTCCCGCCGGCACGCCGAGGACCGTCGCCAACGGTCGGCGATCCGTGCCGGACCGACGCCCACCGAGAGCCGCTGCACCCAGTGCCACGAACAAGAGAGGGGTCGTCACCACGTTCTGGGGCTCGGCCAACCCTGTCAGCAGCAGCACCACCGCCATCAGCAACAAGCGTCCCCGTCGATTCCTCGCCGCGAGTGCGAGCCAGGCGCACAGGGCCACCAACCCGAGCAATCCGGTCGTCGTCGCGTACTCGACGAAGAGGTTGTGGGCGTCCCCGAACAACGTGGCGCCCAGGGAACGGGCCAGGGCAAGCGACAACCTTCCCGAGGTTGCGTCTCGAAACTGTCCCGGCCCGTAGCCGAAGAAGGGCCGGTGACCGACCGCGGTCGCCGCCACCCGCCAGATGCCGAACCGGTCGCCGAAGGTGGTCTGGGCCGTCGACTGCGCGTTGTAGCCGATCGCCCCGGCTCCCCCACCGGAAGTGAACGCACCGACCAGGCTCTTCCCGTGGGCCAGCGACCACAGGATCGAACCAACCAGCCAGGACACGCCAGTGACTCCGCAGAACCAGGCACGCAGCGCCGCCTTGGCGGGGACACCGTCGTAACGGCTGCGATAGGCGGCGACCGCGATCTCCGCGATCAGGATCCCCAGCATCAGCAGAGCCGGTAGCCGTTGGGCGGACGCGCCGATCCCGGCGGCGACCAACACCAGCGGAACGGTCCAGCGACGGGGATCGTCGACAAACCTCCCCCCGAGCACCGCCAGCGCAGCCACGCAGACCGCGCCGAAGAACACAGAGTTGCCGAGCAGGCCGGTGGCGTGCGATCCCTCGATCGGCACCGTGCTCGCCAGGCCGACCGTCGTCTGCAGCACCGCCACCACCGCGTTCACTACTGCCGCGGCCACGACCACTTGCTCCAGCAGCGATCGCCCGGCGTCGTCGCTCAGGGTTGTGCCGAGGGCCCAGACCCCGGCCAATGCCACCACGAACACCAACCCGGTACCCTGGTCGTAGAGGCCGACCACCGCCGACAGCACAGCGGGCGACATCGCGGTGGCGATCGAAGCGATCCCCACGAACACCAGGGCTGCGATCGCCGGGGGTCCGGTCGGTGATCGCCGGCCGGATCGAGCACGCAGCACCAGGACGGGCAGCCCGGCGGCGCCGAGCACCAGCAGTGCGGCCATCTTGGGCGCCCACACCGTGTACGACAACCCGGGCACATCTGCCACGATGAGCACAAAGGTGCCGATCGCTACACAGAGCGCCGAGCGGCTCGGCGTACGTTTGTCCTTCGGCCCTCCATCCGCCGACACTCCGCCAGGCAGCCGGGGGCCACCACACAGTCCCACCGGCTCCTTCGGCCGGGTCACCACCGACTGCATGGCGGCGACCCTAGCCGCGGGTGCCAACGCGAGGAAGGACCGACGTTCGGGCACCCGATACTCCGACCAGAGCCATCCCCGCCGTGGCAGGATCGGCTCGTGCGATTCCGTGCCGAGCACCAATTCGGGGGAACCGTGGCCTCGGTGGCCACGCTCCTGACCGACCCTGTCTTCGCCCGAGCACTCACACTGCCCGACCTGAGCCGGCCCGAGGTGCTCGACCACCGGGACGACGCCGATGGCGCCCTGTTGCAGCTCCGCTACGAGTTCGAGGGTTCGCTCGACCCCATCGCCCGACGCCTCATCGGGTCGGGCCGGCTCACGTGGATCCAGACCCTCACCGTCGACCGGTCGCGGGATACTGGCACCCTCAGGTTCGAGGCGGAGCGTGGACCGCAGCTCCTCCACGGAACGGCGACGTTCTCCCTGGTCGCCGGAGGGGCGACCACCACACGAGTGCTCGACGGGGAACTGCGCGTCGCGATACCCGGTCTCGGCCGCATGGCCGAGCGGACGATCGTTCCCGGACTGCTCCGGCGGCTCGACATCGAGGCTCAGGCGCTCGACGAGCAGCTACGGGACAGCGGGCCGGGGTGAGACCCGCCGCCTCCGGTCTCCCGGACGCCCGTCGTGGCGCCTAACGGTCGATCCCGAGGATCAGCCCGCTGGTGGGCACCCCGGTTCCCGCGGTGACGAGGGCATGTTCGACTCCCGTGACCTGGTTGACCGCCGAACCCCGCACCTGGCGCACCCCTTCGGCGATGCCGTTCATCCCGTGGAGGTACGCCTCGCCGAGCTGCCCCCCGTGCGGATTGAGCGGGAGCCCGCCCCCGAGCTCGATGTTGCCGTCGCGGACGAAGTCCTTCGCCTCCCCCCGGGCGCAGAAGCCGAGCTCTTCCAGCTGGTACAGGACGTACGGGGTGAAGTGGTCGTAGAGCACCGCCGTCTGGATGTCCCCGGGTGCGAGCCCCGACACGTCCCACAGCTGGCGCGCCACCACCCCCATCTCGGGCAACCCGCACAGGTCGTCTGCGTAGTAGGACGTCATCATCTCCTGACCCTTGCCCGACCCTTGGGCGGCCGCCTCGATCACCGCCGGCGGGTTGGGCAGGTCGCGGGCACGCTCGAGCGAGGTGACCACCAGCGCCTGGCCGCCGTCGGTTTCTTGGCAGCAGTCGAGCAGGTGGAGGGGCTCGACGATCCACCGGGACGCCTGGTGCTCCTCGAGGGTGATCGGTTTCCCGTAGAACCAGGCTTTCGGGTTGGTGGCTGCATGCTTGCGGTCGGCCACCGCCACCCGGCCCAGATCTTCGGAGGTGGCCCCGGTGACATGCAGGTAGCGCTGCGCGGCCATCGCCACCCACTGCGCCGGGGTGAGCAGGCCCATCGGCGCGTACCAGCTGAAGTGAGCTGTCTCTGCGTTCGCAGCGGGGGGTCGGCCTTGCACGCCGGTACCGAACCGGTTGCCCGAACGCTCGTTGAACGCCCGATAGCAGACCACCACGTCGGCCACGCCCGACTCGACGGCCAGGGCAGCTTGTTGGATGGTGCCACAACCGGCGCCGCCGCCGTAGTGAATGCGACTGAAGAACGTGAGCTCGCCCATCCCCAGGCTCCGGGCCACGTCGATCTCCGGATTGGTGTCCGAGCTGAAGGTCACCAGACCGTCCACCTCGTCGGGCTCGATCCCCGCGTCGCGCAGGGCGAGGTCGACCGCCTCGACCGCCAATCGGAGCTCGCTGCGGCCCGACTCCTTGGAGAACTCGGTGGCACCGATCCCGGCGATCGCCGTGCGGCCGGCGAACGCCGGCCGGGGAGCCGCCATCATCGGGCGCCCCTCGTGCCGTCACCGACCCGCGACGGCAGTCGCAACTCGACAGTCCCGGTGACGTGGTCCCCCAACGTGTTCGCCCCCCGGACCGCCACTTCCACCGATCCCCAGCCGTCCTCCCCGACCTCCGGATCCTTGCCGGAGACCGAGCCGGTGAGGGTCATGGCGTCGCCGGCGTAGTTGGGTGCGCCCAGCCGGATGCTGACCGAGGTGAGGACCCCGCCCGGGCCCGACCAGTCGGTCACGAACCTCCCCACGAACCCGTTGGTGGACAGGATGTTCATGAAGATGTCCTTCGAACCCCGCTCCTTGGCCAGTGCCGGGTCATGGTGGACGTCCTGGTAGTCACGCGAAGCGATCGCGGTGGCGATGATCGTCGTCCGGGTCAGCGGGACCACCAGCTCGGGCAGTTGATCGCCGACCCGGACGTCCTCGAAGGCGAACGTGGTGGGACGGATGCTCACGCGGACACCGCCTGGCCGCTCCGCAGGTCGTCGACCACCTGGCGCCCGAGACGGGCCAGCTGGGCGCTCGGACCGCCCAGCAGCAGTTCGATCTGCTTTCCCCAGAGGAAGTAGCGATGGATCGGGTAGTCGATGTCCGCTCCCATCCCCCCGTGGAGATGCTGGGTCGCATGGACCACCCGCTGTCCGGCCTCCTTGGCGAACCACGTGGCGATCGCCACCGCCGGCCCCGCCGGCAGTCCGTGATCGAGACGCCATGCCGCCTGCCACAGGGTCACCCGCATCGCCTCGATGTCGATGGCCGCGTCGGCCGCCCGCAGCTTGGCTGCCTGGAAGGTGGCCAGTGGCCGGCCGAACTGCTCGCGCTGGTTCAGGTAGTTCACCGTTTGGGACAGCGCTGCTTCGGCCACCCCCACCTGCAAGGCGCACAGGCCGGTCCAGGCCCGCTCCAACATCCATTCGACCATCTCCGCTCCCCGGTTCGCTTCGCCGCCAGCGAGCAGGTCGGACGGAGGTACCTCCACCTCGTCGAGATGGAGGTGAGGATGGATCTCGCGGTTGGTGGTGCATGCCCGCTCGACGCCGACACCAGCGGCAGAAGGGTCCACCGCAGCCACGACGACTCCCCCCTCCGCCGTTGCCGCCGGCACCAGCACCCGATCGGCCACGTGGGCGTAGGGAACGGCGAAGGCCGTCCCGGTCAGCCGGAGCCCACCCGGCACGGCACCGGACTGCTCCGCCCGGACCGCCGGGCGCCCCGGGCCTCCGCTCGCCAGGTCCCCGGCCACGTCGGTGAGCGCCGCCGTCAGCACCGTCGTTCCGGCGGCCAGGCCACGGAGCGCGCCATCGCGGAGCTGGTCCGAACCGAACGCCGCGATCGGCAGCCCGCCGAGCACGGTCGAGGCCCACAGGGGCACCGGCGCCACCGCCTGCCCCTGGGCCTCGAGCAGCAGGGCGAGCTCGACCATCCCGCACCCCGAACCACCGTAGGCGTCGGGCACCGCCAATCCGAGGAGGTCGGCCTGGGCCAAGGCGGACCAGAGGGCCCGGTCCATCCGGTCGGCGGATCCCTCCACCGCCCGCACCCGGTCCGGGGTGACCGAACCGGCGATGATCGCCTCGACCGACTCACGCACTGCTGCCTGCTGCTCGCTGAACCCGAACTCCATCAGTGGTCTCCTCGTTCGTCCGACCCGTCAGCCGCCGTCCCCAGGGAGCCGCCAGCCTCTCCGGCCGGGGCCGTGGAACGCCCCGGGTCGGGGACGAACACCGGGAGGGACAGCTCATCGTCGAATCGTTCGAAGGTCACCCGGACCGGCGCCCCGATGGTGACTGTCCCCGGCGCGAAGCCGGACACGTTCGCCACCAGCCTTGTCCCCTCCTCCAGTGCCACCAACACCACCGTCAGTGGATAGTCGAAGGCGGCGACCTGGGGGTAGTGGTTGACGACGAAGCTGTAGATCGTGCCGCGACCCGAGGAGCGCACGGTGTCCCACTCGAACGACCGACAGCCGGCGCAGGCGGGACGTGGGGGATGGCGAAGGGTGCCGCAGCGTGCACAGCGTTGGATGAGCAGCTCGCCCCGCGTCGCCCCCTCGAAGAAGAACGCGTTGTCCTGGGTCAGCGACGGCCGGGGCCGTGGCGGCCGAGCCGCCGCCTCGGCCTGGTGCGCGGAAGGAGCCGTGGGGCGGAACTTGAGGATCCGGAACCGCATGGTGGCCACCAGCTCGCCATGCTGGTCGGAGAAGTCCATCCGGTTGGTGAGGAAGTGGCCCACCCCGAGCGCAGTCTGCTTTCGCGCCGAGACCGATTCGATCACCGACTCGACCTCCAGATGGTCACCGAGCACCAGGGGCCGCAGGTAGCGCTGCTCGCAGTTGGTCGCCACCACCGAGGTGAAGCCCCCGGCGTCGAGCAAGGCCATGACCCGGTCGGTGGGCGAGTCGCCGACGACGGCTCCCTCCCCCGCCGATCGGGAGGCTTCCACCGCCTGGGAAGCCTTCAGGCCCCGCATGATCCAGGCCTGCAGCATGGTCGGTGGGGCGATCACGCCGGGATACCCGGCGTCCCGGGCTGCTTGCTCGTCGAGGTACACGGGGTTCTCGTCCCCCATCGCCTCGACCCAGTGGCGGATCATCGGGAGGTTCACCGGGTCGGGGGCACGGTGCCCCGGACCGGCGGACTGACCGGTGAACGCCTGCAACGCCGACTCGTACTCGGCACTGTCCGGGACGTCCGCGGTGGCGGTGCTCGATCCAGGCACCCCCGGGGTGGGGCTCACCGGGCCGCTCGGGTCAGCCCGAGACCGGCGGTGGCCAGGATCTCGCGCTGGACCTCGTTGACCCCGCCGCCGAAGGTGTTGATCTGTGCGGACCGTGCGGCCCGCTCGAGCTCGCCGTGCAGCACGGCACCGGGCGAACCAGGAGCCAGGTACCCGGCGGCCCCGACGATGCCGAGCAGCATGCGGTACACCTCGATGGTGGTTTCCGTCCCGAACACCTTGACCGCCGACGAGTCGGCGGGTCCGAGCGTGTCGTCCGCCACTGCCGCGGTCATCCTCCAGTTGAGGAGCCGCTGGGCTTCGAGGAGCGCGTGCGAGCGAGCCAGGTCGGCCTGAACCCATGGCACGTCACCGAGCCCATCAGCGAGTGCCCACTCGGCCGCCTCGGCCCACAGGCGGTGGGCCAGGGCGCTGACGGCTGCGAGGCCGACCCGTTCATGGTTGAGCTGGCCGGTGATCAGGCGCCATCCCTCGTTCAGCACCCCGACCAGAGCACTCGAAGGCACCCGGACCCCGTCGTAGTAGGAAGCGGTGGTGGAGACCCCGCCCACGGTGACGATCGGGGTACACGAAAAGCCGGGCGACGTGGTCGGCACCAGGAAGATCGAGATCCCCTTGTGCTTGGGTGCCTCCGGATCGGTGCGGGTGGCCAACCAGATGTAGTCGGCCTGATCCGCCCCGCTGGTGAACACCTTGTTGCCGTCGATCACCCACTGGTCGCCGTCCTGGACCGCCCGCGTGCGCAGCGAAGCCAGGTCGGTGCCGGCGTCCGGCTCGGTGTACCCGATGGCGCAGTGCAGCTCGCCCTGGAGAATGCGGGGGAGGAAGAAGGATTTCTGCTCGTCCGTCCCGTAGCGCATGAGCATCGGACCCACCGTGTTGAGCGTCACGAACGGGAACGGGGCCCGGGCGCGCTGGACCTCGTTGAAGAAGATGAACTGATCGGAGGCGGGCCGACCCTGCCCCCCCACCTCCTTCGGCCAACCGATCCCCAACCAGCCGTCCTTGCCCATGCGGCGGACGGTGGCGTGGAACGCATCGCCTCCCTCCCCCTCACCATCGAGCGCCTTACGGACCTCGTCGGTGATCACGTCGGCGAAGTAGGCCCGCAGCTCGGCCCGTAGCGCCTGCTGTTCCGGCGTTTCCTCGAGGTACATACCGATCGATCCCTCCTGGCGAGCCGACCCGGACCGGTGGCCCTGGTGGTGTGGTTGGCCTATGCTAACTGATACAGGTTCTAGTTAGTGACGTGGTCGCCGGCCTGCCGCCGCCGGCACGCGTCGACCGGACGGTCGACCAGACCGGGGGGGAGTGCCGTGCCACGAGGAAACGACGTTCAACGGTCAAGCACCGTGCAGTTGGCGGACATCGACCTCAGCGACTCGCGGAACTTCGCCGGAGGGGTGCCGCACGAGTGGTTCGCCTACCTCCGACGCGAGGCGCCTGTCCAGTGGCACCGGGACCCCAACGGGCAGGCCGACGGATTCTGGAGCGTCACCCGCTACGACGACTGCGTCACCGTCAACCGCGACTACGAGCATTTCTCGTCGTCCCGGGCAGCCACCTTGTTCACCGACATGGACGAGGACAACCTCGCCCAGCTGCAGCTGATGATGCTGAACATGGATCCACCGATGCACACCCGGTACCGGCGCCTGGTGAACAAGGGGTTCACCCCCCGGATGATCCGCGACCTCGAGACAAAGGTGGTCGCCTCCACCGACGACATCATCGACCGGGTCTGCGAGCAGGGTTCGGCGGACTTCGTCGAGGAGATCTCCGCCGAGCTCCCCCTCCAGGTGATCGCCGATCTGATGGGCGTCCCCCAGGCCGACCGCCATCTCGTCTTCGACTGGTCGAACAAAATGATCGGGTCGGAGGACCCCGAGTTCATGGTGCCGCCCGAGTACAGCACCCAGGCGTCACTCGAGCTGTACGCCTATGCGGACGAGCTGTGTGCGAAGAAGCGGCTCGACCCCCACGCCGACCTGTTCAGCGTGCTCACCCAGGCGGAGGTCGAGGGAGACCAGCTCTCCCCACTCGAGCTCGACCTGTTCTTCCTACTGCTGGCCGTGGCGGGCAACGAGACCACCCGCAACCTGATCTCGGGGGCCATGGTCGCCTTCTTCGACCACCCTGACCAGTGGGAGCGGTTGCGGGCAGACCGGTCGCTCCTCCCCTCGGCAATCGAAGAGATGCTCCGCTATGTCACGCCGGTGATGCACTTTCGTCGCCAGGCCACCATGGATTGGACCATCGGGGAGCAACGGATCAACGAGGGGGACAAGGTGGTGTTCTGGCACACCTCGGCCAACCGGGACGAGACGGTGTTCGACGACCCCGACACGTTCGACATCGGACGAGCCCCCAACAACCACATGGCGTTCGGCGGAGGTGGACCCCACTTCTGCCTGGGTGCCAATTTGGCCCGCATGGAGATCCGTGTCATGTTCGATCGGCTGCTCGACCGCCTGCCGGACATCCACCGCGCCGGCGAGGAACAGCACCTGCAGTCGAACTTCATCAACGGGGTCAAGCACCTGCCGGTGGCGTTCTCGCCGTCGGTGCCGGTCGGACGGTAGACCTCCGAACGATGCGAGAGCGCTAGTCCCATGCGATTCCATCAAGCCGTCACCTTCCTCGCCGTCGACGAATCCGTGGCGCTGGCGCGGGCCTGCGACGGCATGGGGTATGCGGGGATCTACGTCTCCGACCACCTGTTCAACCCCAAGGTGCTCGCCTCGCGCTACACGTACTCGAAGGCGCCCGACGGTGCTCCGTTCTGGGAGAAGGACACCGCGTGGCCCGACCCGATGTGCCTTATCTCCGCGATGGCTGCGGGCACCGAGTCGCTCACCTTCACCACCGGTGTCTACGTCGCCCCGGTCCGCGACCTGATCACGGTGGCGAAGTCGGTGGGGACCGCTGCCGTGCTTTCTCACGACCGGGTCCGCCTGGGGGTCGGGGTCGGCTGGTGCGAGGAGGAGTACGCCCAGACCGGTCAGGACTTCCGGACCCGCGGGAAGCGCTTGAACGAGATGATCCCGGCATTGCGCTCCCTGTGGGCCGGGGGTTGGGTGGAGCACCACGGCACGTTCTACGACGTACCGCTCTGTCAGATGAACCCGTCTCCGGCCCGCCCGGTGCCGATCATGGTCGGAGGGGACTCGGACGCAGCCGTGCGACGGGCAGCCACGCTGGGTGACGGCTGGATCAACACCGGCGCCGTGCCCGAGGACGAGGCGTTGCGCCAGGTGGCGAGGATCACGGACGCGCTGGCCGAAGCGGGTCGGGACGACGACTTCGCCATCTACCTGGCGGTGCGGGCCATGCCCGACCTCGACCTCTACCGACGACTCGAGGATGCCGGGGTCACCGACCTGCTCTGTGCGCCCTGGATGGCGGTCCCGGCCGGGGACGGTACCGACCCCGAGTCCGTCCACCGCGATCGGGTGGCGGCGTGCGAGCGGTACGCCGAGACGTTCGTGCAGCCGATGGTGTGACGGGTCGGCCGTACCGGTGGCCACGGCCGCGTTCGGCGACCACCACGACCGGGGGGGCACCACGATCCGGCGCTCAGTACTGGGCCGCCGCTACCACCGGTGCATCGAGGTGCAGGCCACCGAGGGACCCGGCGAACGGCGCGTCTCCGTACGCGAACACCCCGCCGTCGGACCCGACCAGCTGATAGCCCCCTCCACTGAGGCTCGGGAGCATGGCGTCGATCGGAGCGTGCAGCGTCAGTCCGCCGGCAGAGCCGGCGAAGGCGGCGTCGCCGAAGGAGAAGACGCCCCCGTCGGCCGCCACCAGCCAGTAGCCACCGCCGTCCGAGGTGGCAGCCGCACCGACGATCGGGGCGTTCAACGCGGTGCCGCCCATCGAGCCGGCGAAGGCGGCGTCGCCGAAGGAGAAGACGCCCCCGTCGGCCGCCACCAGCCAGTAGCCGAAGCCACTGTTGGACGGCACCAGGGTGACGACGGGACGGTTGAGGTGCGTGCCGCCGAGCGAACCGGCGTAGTAGGCGTCGCCGAAGGAGAAGACGCCCCCGTCGGCCGCCACCAGCCAGTAGCCACCGCCGTCCGGCGTCGCCGCCATCCCCACGATCGACGCGTTCAGGTGGGTGCCGCCCATCGAACCGAGGAACCGGGCGTCGCCGAAGGAGAAGACGCCCCCGTCGGCCGCCACCAGCCAGTAGCCACCGCCGTCCGGCGTCGCCGCCATCCCCACGATCGGCGCGTTCAGGTGGGTGCCGCCCATCGAACCGAGGAACGGTGCACCCCCGAGGGCGAAGACCCCACCGTCCGCGGCCGCCAGCCAGCTCCCGGAACCGCCACCCCGGAAGATCCTGGCCAGGGTCGACTCGACCGTTGCCGCGTAGATGGCATGCCCGGTGTCGTTGGGATGGACGTTCTGACCGACGGCGCCGGCCTCACAGTCGTGGGTCCAGTTGCAGACGCGGACGATGTTGACCGGCAACACCTGCCCGTTCCAGATCCCGGTCGGCGAGAACGCCTGGGTGGCGAAGACGCCCGGGATGTCCGCGATCGGGACCCCGAGCGCGCTGTAGGTGCTGACCAGGGTCGAGGTGAAGGTGGGGAACAGGGCGGCGTCCCGACGGGCGGTCGCCTGGCCCGACGGTCCTTGAATCCAGTGCGACAGCGCTGGATTATGGGAACCCACGGCCACGATGGGGACGCCGGGATCGGCATGCTCGATGCCATGGACGATCACCGGAAGGCCCTGGCGGATATCGGACAACGCCGCTGCCAGGCAGGCGCTGTTGATCCCTGCCGAGCTCACGCAGGGTAGGACGTCGTCCCCCCCGGTCTCGAGCGTGACATAGGCGACGTGGCCCGCGTGGGCGGCCAGGAAGGCCTCGGCGTCTCCAAGCTGGGTCTGACCCGTCGGCCGGCAAGGGTCACCGTGGATGATCTCGGAGACGGTGTCACCGCCACAGGCCACGTCCACGACCGAGAGCCCGGGGAAACGGGCGGACTCGGCATCGGCCACCAGGTTCACGTAGCGATGTGCCACGGAGCTGGAACCGGTTCCCTTGGCCGTGGAGCCTCCCATGGCGACCGTGTACCAAGGTCCGGTCGCCGCCGGCACGCTCGGAGACACCGAGGACGCGCCGGCAGGCTGTGGGCCGAGGGCGACGGTTGCCGATCCGAGCACTGCCGTCACCAGCACCGCCGTCACCAGCACCAACGTCAGGGAAAGGGCACCGAGGACCGGAGCAGAGCACCGCGGTGGCCGGGTCCGCCTCCGGTGCGGCCGGACGCTCCGGGCCGGCCGCGGGATGGACGCCTCCCCGGTCACGCTTCTGACGTGGACGGTCGCTCTCAGCTGCATGACCCGATCATCCCGGACAATTGTGTGCACGGTGTGATGGGTCGGTCAACAGAACGTGAACGTGTGTCTGCGGCCATCGGAACGGTCCGACAACGTTGCTACGATCCGTGAGACCGACGAGGAGGTCCCATGCAACCGCTGCTTGCCGCCACGGTGTCCTACACCGTCGAGTACCTGATCGGTCTGGCGATCTGGTTGCTGGTCATGGTGTGGATCTACAACATCGCCAAGCGGAAGGGTCGCCACCCGGTTGGATGGGTGATCCTCGGCTTCTTCTTTTCGATCATCACACTCGTGGTGATCCTGTTGATGCCCTCGAAGTTGACCACGGACCGCTTCACCGGGCCCTGAACCATGCGCCGTGGAAGGGGGGCCTGAGCCGCGAAGCACGGCGACGCACCTCCACTGGTCACAGGCACTGCCGCTTGACGGGGTTCGGCACCGGTGAAGCGGACGACACTAGGGTCACGAGCGGCTGATCGGCGTGAGCGGCTCCGGCAGGTGCCGGCCGCCTTTTCCGGGAGGGAACGATGAGGGACATGAAGCTGGGACTGCAACTCGGGTACTGGGGATCCGGCCCACCCACCAACGCCGAGGAACTGGTCGTCGAGGCCGAGCGGCTCGGCTTCGACTCGATCTGGACGGCGGAAGCCTACGGATCCGACGCGCTCACCCCGTTGAGCTGGTGGGGATCGCGTACGCGGTCGGTGCGCCTCGGCACCGCGTTGTGCCAGCTCTCCGCCCGCACGCCGACTGCTATGGGGATGGCGGCGCTCACCCTCGACCACCTGTCGGGTGGCCGGTTCGTGCTTGGGCTCGGGGTGTCCGGACCGCAGGTGGTCGAGGGCTGGTACGGCCAGTCCTTCGAGAAGCCCCTCGGCCGCACCCGCGAGTACGTGGACATCGTCCGTCAGGTGCTGGCCCGCGTGGCCCCGGTCACCAACCCAGGGCCGAACTACCCGCTCCCCTACCCAGGGGGAACCGGCCTGGGTAAGCCGCTCAAGCCGATCGTCCATCCCCTGCGCGACGAGATCCCGATCATTCTGGGAGCCGAGGGCCCGAGGAACGTGGCTCTGGCTGCCGAGATCGCGGACGGATGGTTCCCGATCTTCTTCTCTCCCAACGCGGTCAAGGCGTTCGAGCCGTCGCTGGCTGAGGGGTTCGCCCGGAACGGAGCCAGGCGGTCGGCTGCCGACTTCGAGGTGATCGCGTTCGCCCCCACCGTCATCGACGACGACGTGGAACGGGCAGCCGACAGCTACCGTCCCTTCCTTGCCCTCTACATCGGCGGGATGGGTGCGAAGTCGATGAATTTCCATTTCGACGTGTTCGCCCGGATGGGCTACGAGGCAGAAGCCCAGACCGTCCAGGATCTCTACCTCGCAGGACGCAAGGACGAGGCTGCCGCCGCCGTCCCGACCTCCCTGGTCGAAGACGTGGCCCTGATCGGCCCGAAAGAGAAGATCCGCGACGACCTCGAAGGGTGGAAGGAGTCGATCGCCACCACTCTGCTGGTGGCCGGTTCGCCCGACACCCTGCGGACGATGGCCGAGCTGGTCCTGTAACGCCTCCGTGGACCGCCGATCGGGCGGGTCAAGCCAGCAGGTCGCGGGTCAAGAGCTGAGACCGACGAGGCTGCTCCGGCGCGACAGCGAGCGGTAGAGCTCCATCGTCGCCGGGTGGACCGAGTCGTACGGTTCGACGTCGTCCGCGACCAGACGGATCAGCTCGGCCATGACCGATTCGACTCCGGCCGGATGACCAGCCGCGTCGGCAGAGCGCAGCAACATCCGGTAGAGCCTTTCGTCGTAGGGGCTGACCAGAAGACCCTTGCGGGCAGCCCACTCCGCTCCGGATGGATCTCCCTGGCTCAGGCGTGCGCCGGCCAGGCGGCCGGCGAGGTCGACAACCGCCGCCTCGATGGCGGGGGCGATGCCCTCGAGGATGGGCCAGTCGCAGGCACGCAGGCCGTCGAACGGGCGCCCCCGCACCAGTTCCAAGGCCAGGCGCCACTGGGCCGGATCGTCGGTCGAGGCCAGTTCCACGAAGCGGCTCCAGTCCGTGCCGACGGAGGTGGCCAGCTGCAGGCGGCCATGGGACCGCGGCAGGTGGTCATGGCCGTCCCCCGCGTGCCCGAGTGCCCGCCGGGCGACCGAAGCGGTGGAGTGGAGGCTCGACGCGGCCATCACGCGCTCGGGCCAGAGTGCCGTGGCCCAGCTGTCGTTCGATGCCCCGTTCGGGTGCATCGCCAGGTAGACGACCAGCTCCCGAGCCCATGCCCGGGTGAAGGGACGGGCGGCCCCACGAATCTCGACCGGGCCGAGCACAGCCACCTCGACCGAGGCGGTGTGGTCCCCGTCGGCTGCGACCGGTCGGGCTTCTCGGGAAGTGCTCCGGATCCCACCGGGTGCAGCCTCTGCGTCGGGATCGACCGCAGGGTGGAGGGCGCGTTCACTGAGCCGGGGCATCGGAATGGGGAGCTGGTCGTAAGGGGGATCGAGTGGGGAGACCGGCTCCCGGTCTTCGGCCACCGCGACCAGGGAGGTCACCTCCCGCAGTTCCTGCACGGTGACCTGCTGCGGGAACACCAGAGCACCGAGCCAGTCCAACGAGGTGCTGCGTCCCCCGGCGGGGAGGTCCATCACCTGGCGTGCCGTGGCATCGGGGCCGGCGACCACGACTGCTACGCCTGCCCGCGGATCCGATCCAATGGCGACGAGCTCCGACCGCTCCTCGCGGGGGACGCGGGGCCCGCACACGACGATCAAGGGATCCCAGGCGTCCGATTCTTCGAAGAAGCGGGCGTCGCCGAACGAACGATACCCAGCGGCTCCCAGGAGTCGATCGGCACAAAAGCGACGCTCGTGCAACCGGTGCAACTGTTGGGCGGGGTCGTCCACCACTTCGACGCGCTCGAACCGTTCGAGCTCGTGGCCGAATCCGATAAGGACCAGATCGAACTGTCCGGCCCATGGTGACGTCGCCAACTCAAGCGCGAGGGCGCGTACCAGGCCGTCGCAGGCCTGCTCGTCCCCCCGCAGCGCCAACGATCCGAGCAGTTCGAGATTGACCAGCGTGGGTCCGTCCCGACCGTTGCCCACGGTCACCACCGCCGGGAACGGGCACCGGCGCTCACCGTCGGGAACGCCCGGTTCGCTCCGGAGGTGCTCGTCCAGCGTCGAGCGGTCGAGGAAGAGCGAGGGGTGGTCACCACGGAGTGCGAACGGTGGTGGAATCGGCCCGACATCCGCCGGCCGAGCGAGCAGCAGCTCGATCGCCTCGGGATGCGCCTGAATACCGAGCAACCCCGGTGCCCGCCGGTCACGACCGGGAACGCTCGACACGAAGAGTTGGAGGGCGCGATCGATCGCTTGCGAGGTCGATCGGCCGGACCCGGCGCGAATCCTGGCCTCGATCGCCGACCCTGCCGGATCCGGCAGTCGGATGAGGGTCCCGCGGCGTCGATGGCGCTGTTGGGCACGGCGCATTCGATCGACGATCACAACCAGGCCGGCACCGAGCAGGCCCGCACCGACCAGCTCGATCGGAGTTCCGGCGACCGATCGGGCACCGTGTGACGAGGCCGGTTCCCCGGAAACCGAGCGGGCACCCTGCGACGAGACCGGTTCCCACTGGACCCGCGTGACAGGCGACACGTCCGCCATCTCCGACGGAACGGCTGCCGAGGTGGCCACCGGCGCCGGTGTGGAGGAAGGCAATGCCGCGGACGTGGTCACGCGGCCATCGAGCGGAACCGGATCCCCCCTCAGGCCGGATACGGTGGTCGGGCCAGGGGTCGCATCGACGGGCAGCCGCAACGTCCAACCGGGTTGGATCCAGTGCGTGTCCGTCAGCATTCCGCCATCGGCCTGTCGAGATCTGTAGTTCAGGTCGGCGATCTCCTTCCAACGGCGGGCCGTGCCGAGCCGGGCTTCGGCAATCGACCACAGCGTCTCCCGGGCCGAGACCGTGTGCAGGGCGATCGCATCGGCGACCACCTCCCGTTCCTCGACCATGGATCGGGGTTGCTCCGTCACGACATGGGGAGTCTCCTCCCCCCCGGGGCCCACTCCTTCAACCGGTACCTGGTTGGCGAGGGTACCGATCGCTGCAGATCCCTGCGCCGGGGAGGCAGCATCGACCGGTCTGAACTCCTCGATGACGTGCAGCGTGCCGACCTGCTCCCTGGTGGCGGCGTGCCGAGCGGTCGGTGCCGGCAGCACCCGGTTGATCGCCACCAACGCGAGTGAGGTCCCGACCAGGCAGGCCGCCACCGACTGCATGGTGCGGCTCCCGGGGAGCCGAGCCGGCGTCTTTCCGGTTGCCCACGACACCACCTCGATCACCACGCACACGACCAGCCACGCCCAGGTCAACCAGCCCACCACCAGTGCTCCATCGACCATCCAGCGGGAAGCGAGGTGGGCGTCGAATCCCTGATGGGCCGAGAACAGCACGTGCAACTGGTGCCAGCGTCCCCGCGGGAGCGGATTACCGCCGGCCGCCACCAGCACCACCGGCACGGCCACGACCAGGGCAACCAAGGCAACCAGCGACACCAGCGACCGCGGTATCCCGCTCGGTCCACTCCGCCCTGTAGGAGTGCGGTCAGTCATGGCGCCCCCTGTGTCACGCCGGCCAGGTCGACCGCTGTCGCCGTCGCCGACACCGGGAGAGAGGAGATGCCCACGATCCCCAAGATCACGGTCGGCATCCGGTATCGCACGTGGACCGTCACCACACCGTTGGCCATGGTGGCCGTCCCCGGATGGCCCGCAGCCACCGTGTACGCCACGGCATCGGCGATCGCTCGCCTGCTCACCAGCGTGACGGTGCCGTGGCGCAGTCCGCCGACCGACAACGCACCGGCTCCGGCCCGTGCGGCCTGTTCGGCCTCCACCACGGCTGCTTGCTGGGAACTGATCGCCCGACCCCCGTCGACCACCAGTCCGAGCAACGCGAAGAGGGCGACCAGCACGAGGGCAACGAAGGCAGTGATCGAGCCGTCTTCCCGACACCGTCGCTCGAGCCCCTCGTGCCCTTGCTTCGGCTGCCGGCGGAATCGGTTCCCCTCGGTGAAGCGCCAGCCACTCATCGTCGTTCCCTCATCCTCGTCGCCGTCCGGGTCCACCCGGGACCGCCAGTCATTGCACCGACCGGTACGGATCGACCGGCGCGGTTGTCGACGAGCGGATGGTGGCGGTACCGGGGAGCCCCGGCACCGCCAGATCCGCCAGGTCGACCGTGCAGACCACCGTGACCGTCACCGAGCCACCCGGTCGGAACTGGCTGACGTCAGTGGACACCACTGTTCGAATGCACGGATCGTGCCGCCCCGTGGTCCCCACCGCCGCGCTCTGTCCGGCCGCGGCGATCGCACTCGACGCGTTCGGCATCACCGCGGCCGCCTGGGCACCGGCCCGGGCCGACTCGGTGATCAGCTGGCGCGCGCCGGTGACCCGGCCGAAGACGACCGCGACGAGGACCAACAGGAAGAGCACCGGTGTCAGCACCACCAGCTCTACGACCAGGCTTCCCGCATCGTCGTGCTCGCCGATCGCCCGGCCAGCCGCGGTGCCCGTCAGATCACTCATGGGGCCGGAAGGTCTGGAGCGGTCCCGCCACCGTGGCGGAGACCGGGAAGGAGAGCCAGGGGACGATCGACACCGCCGAGCCGGTCACCCGGGTCTCGACGATGCCGCCGGGCAGCACCGCGATCGACACCGCGGTCCCGGTGATGCTCCCGCGGGAGCTCTGCAGCACGCCCTGTGCATCGGCACTCCCCAGTGCGGCACCACCACCCAGGGCTCGTGCCGATCGGTCGCCGGTCGACGCGGCCAGCTGGGTGACTTGTGCGGCATGCGCCCACAGCGCGAACTGCACCACGGCCAGGAGGAGCAGCATCACCACCGGCATGACGAGGACCGCCTCCACCGTCGATCCGCGATCGCTGCGGAGGGACGGGCTACGCAGCGGGCGCCGGCTGCGGGAGACCGGGTGGCTCGGTCCGCTCAATTCAGGTTGATGGAATTGGCCTTGGTCGTGACCTTCGCCACGATGATCGCTCCGACCGCGATGGCCAAGGCCGCGAAGATCGCGGTGAGGATCACCTTCTCGACGACGGTGCCCCGCTCGTTCCATCCGCCGGCAAGGTCGACGCGTGCCCGCAGGTAAGCCCAGAGTGCCGCAATTTCCGTGAACATGACGCAGTGGTCCTTTCTCTGTTGTGATGCTGGATGTTGGTGTGTCGCCTTGGTGCCGCGCCCAACCGCGGCGCCGGGCCAACTCCTCCCGGCTCACGATGGCCGCCATCAGAAACCACCCAGGATCCGGCTGAAGGCCGGATACCCGATGAAGAGGAGGAATCCCACGAGGAGGAGTGCCCCCGGGAGGAAGAGCCGTTCGGTGGTGGCATTGGCGGCGCTCTCTGCGTCCGCCTGCTCGTGCCGGCGCAGCGAGACCGCTCGGGCGGAGAGTGCTTGGCGGACACGTGCCCCTTCGGTTCCGGCCAACTGCAGCGTGGAGGCGAGCTCGCAGAGTTCCTGCACGTCCCACTGTCGACCAAGGTCGCCGAGGACCGACCACGCCGGCTGCCCCGAGTCTCGCGCCAGGAGGAGTGAGCGCAACAGACGCCTCGACGCCCAGTCGGTGCTCACGTCTGCTGCTGCAAGCAACGCGCTCTCGATACCGGCGCCCCCCGCGAGGCACAGCACGACCAGATCCACATAGCTTCCGACCACGATGCGCACATGCCGCCGGCGAACCTTGGCATCGTCGAAGAGCTGGGCGAAGGGAACGACCGTCCCGACCAGGACGAGCACCGCCGCAAGCGCGACCGGGACGACCAGAGGGAGGGCGACACCTGCGAGCGATGCCAGTGCCCAGAGCGCCGGGGGCAGGACCAGGCCGCTCCCCGCCCAGCCCAGCACTCGGGCGACCACGACGTCAGGCGACGAACCGGTGAGCGCAAACGTCGTCGACAGGCTCGACCACGAAGGGTGGTCGAGCACGCCTGCATCCCTCGCCCACGTGATGCCCGACTGCTGGACCCGGCCGACCCGGCCGACCCGGCCGGGAAGGACCGGCTGGTCACCTGGGGGACCCTTGCGCGCCTCGACGCGCACCATCGCCTCGAGTGACGGAGCGACCGGAACCAAGGCGTACAGGACGCCGGCACAACCGAGGCCGACCAGGAGCCCGAGGACGATCGCCGTCGTCGTCATCGGAGCTCCCCGCTCCCGAGCAGCCTGACCGCCTCCGGCGGTCGGGACATGGTCACCATCAAGGCGAGCCCGAGCGCATAGAGCAGGCCGACCACCAGCAGCACCAGCTGCCCGGTCACCGATCCGAAGGGAGCCAGGTAGGAACGAGCCAGCAGGGCCAGGAGGGCGGCGAACACCACCGAGAACGCGATCACCGTGCGCACTCCACTGCGGACCGAGGCACGGCTGGTTTCGATCCGCAGCCGGAGCCCTACTTCGTCTCGCGTCGACTCCGCCAGTGCCGCGAGCAGGTCACCCAGTCGTTGTGCCCGCGACGACATGGCCAGCAGGAGTGCACAGATCACCCGATCGGCACACGGATCAGCAAGGTCGTCGCCGAGCAGTCCGAGTGCTTCGGTCGGGTCCATCCCTGCGCTCAGGCGAGCAGCAAGGTTCACGATCGATCCCCGGATCGGCGTCGGGGCGAGCGGGGCGGTGGCGATGATCGCCTGGGAGAGACCGGCCGACGCGGCCAACGTCCCATGAAGCAGCTCGGTCCACGCAGCGATGGCTTCGATCTTCGCCAGCGAGACCGACCCGGACGTCCCGGTGAACAGCCGGGGAAGACCCCACACCGCCGCTGCGGCAATCGGGACGACAGCAAGCCAACCGGTGACCAAGCCGGCCAAGACGCCGGCCAGACACGGGAGAAGCAACGAACGTATGGTCCCGGTTCCCGGCGCCGAGCGCCGCTCCTGGACCCGATGCTCGACCCCGCGACCACCGCGGTCGGAGAGCGAGGCGACGAGCAGACCGGATAGGCCGGCCCCTGCCGTGATCCCACAACCCACAGCCATACCGATCATGACCAGCCGCCCAACGAGTGGGTCTCGACGCCGGGCTCGTAGCCGAACTCAAGCAACTCGCGCAGCGTGTCGGATCGCAGCGGCGACCCGACCACCGCTCGACGATCAGGACCCGGTCGGTAGACCTCGTTCGAGATCACCTGCACCCCCTCGGCGTCGACCACTTCGCGAATGGACGACACGAAGCGGTGGCGACGCAGCGGTGCGGCGAACTCCGGGTGGCCACGATCCGGCCCCGGAAGATCCGTCCCGGTCCAGCCCTGGCCGATCCCCACCGGGTCGTGGCTCGGGTCACGCCCGTCGTGCGCGTCCGTGTCGAGGTACACCACCAGGTGGACCGCACCGGCGATCAGCAGGTTGGTGGCTTCGAGGGGCAGGCGTTCCGGAGATTGGACAGCGTAGGAGGCAATCCGCCGGAAGGCGCCACTCGACGAATTGGCGTGGACCGTGCACATCGATCCGGAGCGCCCCTGGCTCATCGCATTGAGCATGGGAAGGATCTCGTCCCCCAGCACTTCACCGACGATCACCCGATCGGCATTCATTCTCAGCGCGCGGCGCACCAGGCTCGCCACGGAGATGAGGCCTTCGCCCTCCACGTTGGCCGGACGTGCTTCGAGTGCCACCAGATCAGGGTGACGATCTGGGTCCGAGTCGAGCCCCAGTTCGAACGACTGCTCGATCGTCACAATCCGCTCGCGTGGCGCGATCTCCGAGGCGAGCGCACGCAGCAGCGTGGTCTTCCCCGCGTTCATCGCGCCGGCGACCACGATGTTCTTACGGGCACGGACCGCCGCACTCAGCAGCGATGCGATCCCGGCATCCATCGTCCCCAGCGCGACCAGGTCGGACAACGACAGATCGGCAAAGCGATGGCGTCGGATGGAGATGGCCGGACGGGCGGTGACCGCCATGAGCGCCGACAGCCGGCTGCCGTCCGGGAGGCGGAGATCGAGCTCGGGGCAACCGATGTCGAAGCGACGTTCGGACAGACCGAACCGGGCGGCCGCCGAACGGATCAGGTCGACCAGCTCTTCGTCGGAGTCGGCGATCGGGTCCACCAACCGCTTGGCACCATCGGCCCGAGTGACCCAGACCCGATCACAGCCGTTGACGTCGATGTTCTCGACCCCGGGGTCGT
>DAHXOD010000019.1 GCA_027365055.1 bacterium | reverse complement strand
GCCAGCGCCGCCATCCGGAGGTCGAGCACGGCCAAACGGGCGGTGTCGCGACGACGGAACACCTGGTAGTCGTGATCGGAGAGATCCCCGGCCCGGTGTTCGGCGTAGGCGTCAGCCAGGCTCTGTTCGAGAAACCGTCTGCGCTGGTCCAGGTCGTCGAGACTGCTGGAGCGCTCCGCACGTTCCTCGGCCGCGGCTGCCTCCGACGGTGGCGCCTCGACCAGGTGTCGCCGGGTCACCACGACGTAACCGAGCACACCGAACGCGGCGAGCCCACCGACCAGGGGCAGCACCCAGACCAGCAGCGACCAGCCGCTGGCCGGCGGATCCAAGATGATCGACGAGCCATAGCGGGCCGCCAGGTACGACTTGATCTGCTGGTCGGTGTCACCCTTGGCGATGAGCCGGCGGATGGTGGCCCGGACCGTCACCGCTGCCTCGGCACTCGAATTGGCCGCAGACAGATCCTCGCAGGTCGGGCAACGGATCACCGACTCGAGTGCAGTGGCCCGCTGGGCTGCGGTGGGCGGTGCCGACGAGAACGCTCCGCTCCCGACCGCCAGCGCCAGTGCCAGCGCCACCCCCAGGAGCGCCCAGAACGGAACGCGACGAATCATGCGTGGGACACCTGGGCCTTGGCGATGAGCGCGTCGAGTCCCGATGCGGTCACCGGACCGGTGATGTAGGCCACCAGCCGTCCGTCCGGGGCGATCAGGTAGGTCGACGGCGGATGGCTCACCCCGTAGTCGAGCGCGATCGTGCCGCCCGGATCGGCCAAGGTGGGCCAGGTGGCGCCCAAGGTCTGCTGGTAGGCGCGGGCCGCGGCCGAGGTGTCGCTGAACACCACGGAGACCACCGAGGCATTCCCGGACGCTTGGTGCTGGAATTGGAACTTGACCAGCTCGGGGCCCTCCACCTGACAGGGAGTGCACCAGCTGGCAAAAAAGTTGAGCACCACGTAGTGGCCGGGAGCTCTCGGCAGCGTGTACGAACCGCCGTCGAGGGTCACACCCGACACCGGCGGCGCCGGGTGCCCGACCAGCGGACTCTGGAGCGCGGCCACGGTGGCCGAGGGCCGGCTGGCCAGTACGGCCACCAGGCCGGCCGTCACGACCAGGGTTCCCAGTGCGATCCATCGGGCTCGGTGCCGGGCCGGGCTCACACCCGGCACGGGCGCGTCGGATCGTCCGGGTGAGGTCACGGGCGGAGGGGGAGGAAGCGAGGGAGTCGGTGCGGGTCGAGCAGGCGCGGTGGCGGATGCCGGGTCAGGAGCGGTCACGGCGGATCTCCGGAACCAACGGTGACCGGCTCCGCCGGTGCCGGTTCGGCGACACCGGGCTCCGGATCGGGGGGTGCACTCCCCGGAGCATCCGGCCGCCCCGTCACGCGGTTGTCGGCGAGCATGGCGTCTCCACCCCCGACCAGCGCACGTTGCGCTCCGGATCCGGCGTGGTGGATGGGTGACCGACCGGACGACTCGCCGGTACCCGGTCCGGTGCCCGACACCGGATCGGTGGGTCGGCGTCGCCGTCCGGGAACCGCGGAGAGGACGGACCCGACGATGACCAGGCCGCCACCGATCCAGATCCACGTCACCAGGGGCTGCACCACCACCCCGAAGGTCCAGACCGCTCCGGTGGCCGGCACCGAGTTGATGGTGAAGTACACGTCGTTGGTGATGCTGGAGTCGATGGATGGGGTGCCCACCGGGGCCACCCCCGAGCCGAACTGACTGATGGCAGGGGTGAAGGTGCCACCGCCGTCCACCCGGAGCACCGCCTCGAGCGCCGAGTGGGACGGGGTCTTGACGGTCCGGGTTCCGAGGAATTGGACGGTGTGGCCGTCGAAAGTGGTGGTCTGCCCGGGCGACAACAAGATCTGGGTCCGCTCGGCGAACGCGGTCGCCGACGCGATGGCCACCGCGACCAGCACCACCCCGATGTGCACGATCATGCCGCCGTTGGCCCTGCCCACCAGGCCGCGCCAGCCAGCCAGCGCAGCGCGTGCCGGCGAGGAGCCAGCAGCCCGCGACGACCGCCACGCCTGGCGGACCGACAGTGCCAGAGCCCGTCCGGCCGAACCGGCGGCGAACGCGCCGAGCCCGAACACGACCAACGGTTCCAGGCCCCGCACCCCGGCGAGCACGCAGCCCACCACCACCAAGACCCCAAGGGTGGCCGGCACCGCGAGGCGACCCCGCAGGACCTCCAGGGACGACTTCCTCCACGGCAACGCCGGGGCCACCGCCATCAGGAACAGCAGCCCGATCGCGATGGGGATCGCCAGTCGGTTGAAGTACGGGGCGCCGACCGTCACCTGCTGTCCGCCCTTCAGCGCGGCGTAGAAGAGCGGAAACACCGTTCCCAGCAGCACCACGAAGGCGAAGCCGACGAAGAGGATGTTGTTGGCGAGGAAGGCCCCCTCCCGGCTGATCGGCGAATCGATCCCCCCGGAGGAGGCCAGGCGGTCACCCCGCCAGGCGATCAACCCGATCCCGACCGCCACGACCAAACCGAAGAAGCCGATCAGGATCGGCCCGATGTTCGAGTTCGAGAACGCGTGGACGGACTGCACCACTCCCGAACGAGTGAGGAAGGTGCCGAGGATGGTGAGGGAAAAGGTGGCGATCACCAGGGACAGGTTCCAGATCCGCAGTAGCCCCCGGCGCTGCTCGACCATCACCGAGTGCAGGTACGCGGTACCGACCAGCCACGGCAGCAACGACGCATTCTCCACCGGGTCCCAGCCCCAGAATCCGCCCCAGCCGAGCACCTGGTACGACCACCAAGCGCCGAGGATGATGCCCACGGTGAGGAATGCCCAGGCGAACAGCGTCCATCGCCGGGTCTCGCTCTGCCAGTCGTCATCGAGCCGACCGGTGATGAGGGAGGCGACAGCGAAGGCGAACGGGAGGGTGAATCCCACGAATCCGAGGTAGAGCATCGGCGGGGGGAACGCCACCAGCAGGTTGTTCTGCAGCAGCGAGTTCGGCCCGGGTCCGTTGAGGGGCACGGCCCCGACCACGTGCTGGAACGGATCGGTCGGGCCGAGCATCAATCCGAAGAAGAACGCGGTCACCACCAGCACCACCAGCGTCGCCCACGCCACCAAGGGGTCTCCGGCCCGTCTCCGGAACCGCCACACCATGGCGGTGGCGTACCCGCAGAGGATGACGCCCCAGAGCAGAATCGACCCGGCCAGTGCCGACCACATCCCGGTGATCGAGTAGAGCAAGGGGGTGCCCCGGGCATTGTTGGACGCCACATAGGCCAGCGAAAAGTCGTGGGTGATCAGCGCCCGCTGCATGGCGAACACCGCGAGCAGAGCACCGAAGAGAGAGATCGGTGCGTACAGGCGACCCTGACGCAACGTGGCCTCGCGACCGGTGGCCAACCCGATGGCCAGGACCACGATGCCGACGATCGCGGCGGCGAACGCCAGCAGCACCCCGGTGTGGCCGAGCGTTCCGTTCATCGTTTGGTGCCGTTCGGGGCGGTCACCCTTCCCGGGTTCTGGGCGATGTAGGTCGCCGAGTGTTTCACCATGATCTCGTCGGACGAGAAACCGCCGGTGGAGAAGTGGCCGACTGCGATCACCGGGATGTCCTTCTGGAACAGCTGCGGGGGGCTGCCCTGGTTGAACACGTGCATCGTGTCACCCCCGGCGCTGAGGGTGAAGTCCACCCCCCGCGCCGTCGGGTGGATGGAGCCGGGCACCACCAGCCCCTCGAGGTTGAAGGTCCGACTCCCGAGCGACGGTCGCTGCTGGATCGCCTGATTGACCGGCAAGTAGAAGTTGAGCGCGGTACCAAGCCCCTTGAACAGCAGAAACCCCAGCGCTCCGACCAGCACCGCGCCCACCAAGGCGTAACGAACCCGGTGCCGGACCCGCTCGGTGACCGGCGGCGGGCCGGCGGGGGAGGCCGCCGGCGGGGTCGGCGTGATCGGCGGTGCCGTGGTCATCCGACCTCGGTTCCCACCACGTCGATCGGCGGTCGGTCCGCATCCTCGTTCGCACCCTCGCTCGCGCCCTCGCGGTCGGCGCGCCCGACGGCGACCCGTGCCACGGTCCGTGTCAGCCGCCGCCGACGCCAGAGCAGGTTGACACCGTAGAGAAACAGGATCCCGAGGACGGCGCAGTAGCCGGCGATCACGTAGTTCATCGCGCCCCCTCCGCCTGACGCTCACGCAAGGCGAGGTCGAGCTCGCCACTGCCCACCCAGTCTTCGAGCACGCCGATGCGATACCGGACCAGGAGCATCCAGACGAACACCAGGGTGAGCGCGACGAAACCGAGCAACAGGGTCCAAGCCATCGAGCCATGGATCTTCGGGGACAGGTTGGCGTTGAGCACGGTCGCCCCCTGGTGGAGCGTCTTCCACCAGACCACCGAAAAGTGAACGATAGGCACGTCGAGGGCAGCGAACAGCGCCGCGAACGCGCTCCGCTTGGCCCGCACTTCGGGGTCGGCCGGCACCCGTCGCAGGGCCATGTACCCGAGGAACAGGACCAGCAACGCCGCGGTGCTCGTCAGGCGTGCGTCCCAGGCCCACCACACTCCCCAGGTCGGGCGGCCCCAGATGGACCCCGAGATGAGCGTGCACACGTTGAACACCACACCAACCTCCACGGCGGCGGCCGCCAACCGATCCCAGAAGAGGGAGCGGGTGCGAGGCCACAGGTACAAGAGGCTGGCCACTGCGGCCAGGCCGAAAGCGAGGTAGAGAGCGACCCACGCCACCCCCGGGTGGATGTAGACCAGCCGAACCAGGTTCCCCTGGACCTTGTCGGGGGGAGTCACCCAGAGCCCGAGCCACACCGTGAAGGCCACCCCGACGGCAGCGCTGATGCCGACGATACGGGTGACCAGGACGGTCCGACGAGACAGGACCGGAGCTGCACCCGGCAGCCGAGGGCCCGGCTCGACCGGTGGTGGACTGCCGGCACCTCCGTCCCTGGCACCCGCTTCGGTGATGAGTGAGCTTGTCATGTTGCCTCCTGGATGGGTCCGTAGACGACGACACCGACCGCCAGATAGACCGCGTCGAACGCAGCGAGAAGGTGAAGCCACGGGGTAGCAGTCGACGGGGTGCCGCCCGCCAGGCCGGCCTGCCAGATCCGGGTTCCGGCCAGCAGGATCGGCGTGACCACCGGCAACAGCAGGAAAGGGAGCAGCGTCTCGCGCACCCGGATGCCGGCGGAGAGAGCGCCGTAGAGGGTTCCCACCGTGGCCAAACCGACCGTGCCCAGCACGCACGCGGCCACGATCAACCAGATCGCCTTGATCGCTGCGCCGTACAGGAACACCACGCCGACCGTCAGCACTGCTTCGAGAACAATCAGCTGCGCCGCCACCGCCAGCGCCTTGCCCAGGAAGAGCCCTGCCGGGTCGAGACCGGACAGGCGCAGGCCGTCGCGTGCCCCGTCGACCGCCTCAACCGACACGCTCCGCTGTATGGCCAGCACCGTGGTGAAGAGAACGGCGACCCAAAAGAGACCGGGAGCGCCGGCGACCATCGGGGCACGGTTGGGTCCGAGCGCGAACGCGAACAGGCCGAGTGCGACGATGCCGAACGGGGCGACCTGGCTGAGTGCCACCTTGGACCGGGCCTCGATCCGGAGATCCTTGCCCGCTACCAGCAGCGCGTCATGCCACATGGGCGATCCTCCCCGGGGGCACGCTCGCCACCGTCGGGGTCGGACTCGGGGCCGGAGCGAGAGCCGGAGCACCAGGTGTGCTCGCCGGGACCGGCCGGATGACCCGCTCGCCGGTGACCCGGCCGCCGGTGACCGTGACCGACCGGTCAGCAACGGACTCGAGCAGCTCCGGCTCGTGTGACGCCACCACCACGGTGGCGCCGGCCGCCACCGCCTCACGGATCAGCTGGTCGAGGAGGGACCGCGCCGACGCGTCGAGCCCGGCGTGGGGCTCGTCCAGCAGCCACAGGTCAGGAGCCCGCGCCACCAGCACCGCCAACGCCACCCGGCGGCGCTGCCCGGCGGAGAGCTTGGATGCGCTGGTGCGGGCCAGCCTGCCGGTGAGACCCAACCGCTCGCAGGCGGGAACGATGCGCGAGCGGTCGGCGCCACCGGCCCGGACCGCGAAGCGGACGTTCTCCAGTACGGTGAGGTCATCGTAGAGATGTGAGGCGTGGGCAAGCATCCCCACCCGGCGGCGAACGGCGGTCCGGTAACGCTGCGGATCGAGACCGAGCACGGTCAGCTGGCCCGACGAGACCGGCGCCAGACCGGCAGCCACCCGGAGGAGGCTGGTTTTGCCCGCTCCGTTGGGTCCCTCGACCACCACCACCTCGCCGGCCGCGACCTCGAGGTCGACGCCGGCGAGCAGTGGGAACCGTCCGGACAGCGCGACCACGTCGCGAAGTGACAGTGCCGAGGGAGAAGGGGAAGCGGGGGCCATAGCCGGAGCACCATGCTACGAGGGTGGGAGCAATCCGGCCAGGCGGGGCCGCCCGGTCCACCCGGACGGCCGGGCGATCGGACCAGCGATCGGATCCCGGCTGCGAGCGTTCCGGCACGGCACTGGCGGTGACGAGCAGGTTCAGCTCACCGAAAGCCGGCTCAACCCCAGGTCACGGAGCCAGGTGGAGAGGTACTGGGAGAGGACGTCGACGTTCCCGGTGAGCAGCAGCACGCCGAACACCACCAACACCGCACCGCCCATCAGGTTCACCAGCCGGAGCCTCCCCCGGTAGCGGGCGGTGAGGCTGGTCATGCGGCCGAACGCCAGGCCGAAGAGAAGGAACGGCACCCCGAGACCGAGCGAGTAGGCCAGCAGGAGGGCGATGCCGCCCGTCGTGGTCCCGCCCGTCCCCGCCGCCAGCGCCAGGACGCTGGCCAGCACCGGCCCGATACAGGGGGTCCACGCGAAGGCGAAGGCCACGCCCATCACCGGGGGAGCCCAGGCGCCCAGCGTCGACGGACGGACGGACAACCGGTGATCGCCGGACAGCCCGAACGGGAGCCGCACTCCGAGCGCCACCAGGACGAGGATCGCACCGAACAGCACGATCAGGAGTCCTGACACCGTGTCGAGCTGCCGGTGGTGGGTGTTGAGCAGATGGCCGACGGAGGACGCCGAGGCCCCGAGCATGGTGAACACGACGGTGAAGCCGGCGATGAACAAGAGGATGCCGCGTAGCAGGCGGGCCCGCACCCCCGCTGCCGCTCCCGCTGCCGCTCCCGGAGACGGGGCACCGGCACGATGGCCGGTGACCGCGGGCCCCGGGCTCGCGGCTGTCCCGGCCGCGCCGGATCCAACGGTCGCCGGTACCCGCTCCGCAGCGGGGTCCTCGCCGGCCAGCGGCACCATCGCTCGCAGCTCGGCCGCCGACAGACCGGAGACCATCGAGACGTACCCGGGAACCAGCGGGAGCACGCAGGGGGACACGAACGAGAGCATCCCGCCCCCGAACGCCACCAGCAGCCCCACCGGATCGGCATGGAGCACCCCGAGGAGCATCAACGGATGCCCAGCCCGGGCCGCGTCGGCCGAGCGCCCGGTGACGGCTGGGACGGCCGGGACGGCGCCACGTCCGTCAGCTCGGACCGGTCTCGACCAGGGCCAGATCAGCCTCGACCATCATCTGCACCAGGGTGGCAAAGTCCACGTCACGGTGCCAACCGAGGGTCTTTTCCGCCTTGGTCGGATCGCCGACCAGCAGATCCACCTCGGCGGGGCGCAGGAACCGCTCGTCGATGGTCACGTAGTGCTCCCAGTCGAGCTCCGCCGCCGAGAACGCCAACTGCACCAGTTCCTTGACCGAGTGGGTCTCGCCAGTCGCCACCACGTAGTCGTCGGGGCTGTCCTGTTGCAGCATCAGCCACATCGCCCGCACGTAGTCGGCGGCGAACCCCCAGTCGCGCTGGGCGTCGAGGTTCCCGAGCGCCAAGGACGAGTCCAGACCCGCCTTGATCCGGGCCACGCCGTGGGTGACCTTGCGGGTTACGAACTCGAGGCCGCGCCGGGGGGACTCGTGGTTGAAGAGAATCCCCGACGAGGCGTGCAAGCCGTAGCTCTCGCGGTAGTTCACGGTGATCCAGTGGCCGTAGACCTTGGCCACGCCGTAAGGGCTGCGTGGATAGAACGGGGTCTCCTCGCGCTGGGGAACCTCAAGCACCTTGCCGAACATCTCGGACGAGCTCGCCTGGTAGAACCGGATCTCCGGATCGACGGTCCGGATGGCGTCGAGCACCCGAGTGACACCCAGTGCAGTGGTCTCACCGGTCAGCATCGGTTGGCTCCACGAAGTCTGGACGAATGACTGTGCCGCCAGGTTGTAGACCTCGGTGGGTCGATGATCACGCAGAATGTTGATCATCGAGACTTCGTCGATGAGGTCGCCGGCCACCAGGGTGATGCGGTCTTGGATGTGGGCGATCCGCTCGAAGTTGACCGTGCTGGAACGGCGCACCATGCCGACGACCTCATAACCCTGGTCGAGCAGAAACTCGGCCAGGTAGGAACCGTCCTGTCCGGTGACGCCGGTGATCAGTGCTCGCTTGGCCATCGTCGGTGCGCTCCTCGGGGTTGGGGGTGTGATCGTGGTTCGGGTGGGCCAGGTCGGTTGGTCGGTGTCGGTCACGTCGTAGGCGACCGCTCCCACGCCGGCGCCCGCTTGTCCATGAACGCGGCGATCCCCTCTGCCGCTTCGACCGTCTGACTGGTGACGGTCAGCATGGCGTGCAGATGGGCCAGCGCCTCGGCGGCGGCCGCGTCCCACACAGCGTAGAACGAATCGCGCCCCAGTCTCATCGCCCCGGGCGGTTTCGATGCGAGCACGTCGGTCAACGCCTTCACGGCGATGTCGAGCTGGTCCGGCGCGACCACCTGCGTCACGAACCCGATGCGCTCGGCCTCGGCAGCGTCGACCACCCGACCGGTCAACATCAGCTCGAGCGCCTTCTTGGGCGGCATCGAGCGCACCATCGGCACGGTCACCAAGTACGGCCAAAGGCCGACGTTCAGCTCCGGTGCGCCGAAGCGGGCCCGTTCCGAGGCGACCACCAGATCGCACGCCAACGCCAGGCCGAAGCCACCCGCCATGGCCCAGCCCTGGACACGGGCGACGGTGGGCTTGCCGAGCCCCCACAGCTCGGGAAACAGGCTCGCCAACCGACCCCGGGCCTCATGGTGGTCGCTGAACGCGTCGGTGCCTCCACCGGCTCCGTGGGGTGCCATGCCCGACAGGTCTGCTCCGGCACAGAACGCCTCGTCCCCCGCACCGGCCAGCACCACCACACGGATCGACGGGTCGGCTTTCGCCCGGGCGAGCTCGTGTCGCAGCCCCCCGATCACGTCCCAGGTCATCGCATTGCGCCGGTCGGGTCGGTTGATGGTGAGGGTCAGGACCGATCCGTCCTGGGTGGCGACCAGATCCGTTGCCTCAGCCGAGTCGACCGGGCGGCCTTCCCCCCCGCCTTCGCTTCGGTCGCGAGCATCGCCTCCGTTGCCGTTGCGGGTGCCAGAGTCGGTGCCAGAGTCGGTGCCAGAGTCGGTGCCAGAGTCGGTGCCAGAGTCGGTGCCAGAGTCGGTGCCAGAGTCGATCACTGTACGACGGTAGCCGCGGGCAGGCTGGTGCTGTTCGGGCTGGATCGCGGTAGCGTCTCGCCATCTCTTCCGCCACCGTCGCGTTGCTCTCGTTCCGCCTGGGGGGATCCGACGGGGTCTCCGTCGAAGCGGGCAAATGGAGGGCGGCCCTCGACGTGCTCGGGTACAGGACCGTCACCGTGGCCGGCGAGGGGCCGGTCGACCGGCTCGTGACCGGTCTGGCCATCGACGCCGCCGCTGGTCCTTCTCGCGCCGAGATGACCGCCGTGCTGGAGGACGCCGACCTGGTGGTGGTGGAGAACGTGTGCTCGCTGCCGCTCAACCCGGCAGCGGCCGCCGTCGTCGCCGAGGTGCTGTCCGGCCGCCCCGCTGTCCTGCACCATCACGACTTGCCGTGGCAGCGACCCCGGTTTGCGGGCCACCCCCCGCCCCCCGACGATCCCCGGTGGATCCACGTGACCATCAACGACCTGAGCCGTCGCGAGCTGCGACATCGTGGCATCGTGGCCACCACGGTCTACAACGCCTTCGACACCCGCATCCCCGACGCGGCACGACGTGCCGGCTGGCGGTCCAACCTCCGCGCTGCACTCGGCCTCGACCGTCACGACCGCCTGGTGCTGCAGCCCACCAGAGCCCTGGAGCGCAAGAACGTGCCCGGGGGCATGGCGGCTGCCCGCCAGCTCGGTGGCCGCTACTGGCTCCTCGGTGCCGCCGAGGACGGCTACGGACCCACGCTCGATCGACTGGTCGCCGATGCAGCGGAGCCGGTCCTCCTCGGCTGGCCTGGTCCGGTCGGCGACGGCGGAGTGGCCGCCGCCTATGCCGCCTGCGACGTGGTGGCACTGCCCTCCACCTGGGAGGGGTTCGGCAACCCGGCGCTGGAGTCTGCCGTCCACCGCCGGCCACTGGTGATCGGACCGTACCCCGTGGCCTCCGAGCTCGAGTCGTTCGGTTTCGAGTGGTTCCACCTCGACGCGCTGGCACGCCTGCGAGCCTGGCTCGACTCCCCCGATCCCGGGTTGCTGGAGCGCAATGCCGCCGTCGTGGAAGCCCACTTTTCGATCGATCGGCTCCCCGCCCGTATCGACCGGCTCCTCGCACCGTTTCGCGTTCGGGGGCCGAACCGGTCTAGAACGTAGCCATGCGGAAAGACCCCTCCGAGGGCGCGATCGGGCACGCAACGACCGGGAGCGGGCAGCCGCGGTGACGCAACCGACCGCGGCCACCCGGCCGGGGGAGCCACCCGAACCGGAGGCGGCGACTCCCGAGGGGAGGGCCCAGGCCCGGCGCTTCACCGCCGAGGAGCGACGGCGCCAGCTCGTCGACGTCGCTCTCGCACTCTTTGCCGAACGGGGTTACGCGGCCACCACCATGGAGCACATCGCCGATGCCGCCGGCGTCACCAAGCCCCTCGTCTACCAGCACTTCGAGTCCAAGCGCGCCCTCTATCTCGAGCTCATGGACGGTTTTTCGAGAGCGCTCGAGCGCAGCATCGTCGAGGCTACGGCGCGGGCGGGCGGTCCCCGCCAGCAGGTCGAGCTGGGCATGGCCGCCTACTTCGAGATGATGGTGGGGAACGAGCACGCGTTCCGACTGCTCTACGGCCGTGACGCTCCCGACGATCCGGAGCTGGGTGCCGCCCTCCGCCGGGTCGAGGACACCATCGCCCGCGCCATCGATCCGCTCATCGACGCGGACCTCGATCCCGAGCATCGCCTGCTGCTGGCGTACTCGGTGGTGGGGATGGCCGAAGGTGCCAGCCGCCACTGGATCGACTCCCGTTCGCGATCAGCAGCAGTGCCAACCGGCGACCAGGCCGGTGGCTCCGCGGCCGACGACAGCCCTGAGCAATCTTCGTTGCTCGCCACCAGGGTCGCCGACCTGGCCTGGGCGGGCCTGCGCCAGGTCCACCCGGTGTGAATCAGGCCTTCACCACTCCCTGGACCACCGGCACGTGACTGCTCTGCACCACCCCGCCGGCCTGCTCTGCGGTGATGGCGAAGGCGGTCACCTTCACCCCGGAGTCGAAGCTGAACGCCCGCACCGTGGGATTGCTGCCCAGTACCCCGAGCGAGATCCGCTGGTTGTTGATGACGCCCCACAGTTGGTAGGTCTTGCCCGCGCCCAGGGGAGTGAGGCCCTGCGCTGCCAGGTAGCTCGTGTCGGTCCGGCCGAGTACCAGCGTGACGGTGGCTGACTTGTCCGGCGACGCCGATGATGCGGTGAGCAGCACCCGCTGGGTCGACGGATTCTCGAGGGCGGCCTGCATGGCGGCATTGACGGTCGGACGCACCGTGCTCAGCGCACTCACCTGACGGTCGAGGTGGTGCACCTGCACCCCGAGCACCAGGGCCAGGACCGCGGCGGCAGCGGCGACGACGCTCATCGTCCGGGTCAGGAGGCGACCCCGACGCCGTGCTCCGTCCAAGGGAATGATCGGCGCGCCGTGCGGGCCGTCGCCGCGCCCGGGCGCGGCGCCGAGCAGTCCGGCGGCACGGCCCTCTTCGGCCTCGGACTGCTGGTCGGCCACCGGCGGTGGGTCGAGGCGTGCCGCCAACCGCTCCCATCCGGGTGCGCCCGACTCATCGAGTCGGTCGGCGATCTTGTCCCACAGCGCATCCGGCGCATCCCCGCCGGAGTTGGCCAACAGGCCGGTCACCTCGTGGTAGCTCGCCACCTCCGCCGAACAGCGGACACATGTGCGGAGATGGCGCTCCACCGAGACGACTTCGTCCGGTTCCAGAGCGTCGAGCGCGTACGCGCCCAACATCTCCTCGATCTCGTGTTCGGACGGCTGAGGGATGGTACTGCTCATCGTTCTGCTCCTGCAGGCTCGATACCCCGTTCGGCGAGGTTCCCCTTCAATCTCGAAAGTCCAGCCCGGATGCGGCTCTTGACCGTTCCCTCCGGCTCACCCAGCATCGTGGCAACCTCCCGATAGGTCCGACCACCGAAGTAGGCCAATTCTATGGGCTTCCTCAGGTCGTCGGGGAGTGCGGCCAGGGCCTCTTGGACCTGCTCGGCCACCGCCATGTCCCACACCTGGTGCTCGATGTCGTAGCCCGAGGTCGCCGTCTCGCGTGTGGTGCGGTCCTCGCGCCGCCGACGCGAGGTCTCGGCCCGGATCAGGTCGACCGACTTCCCGTGGGTACGGGCCAACAGGAACGACCGGAGCGTTCCCCGCTGGGCGTCGAACTTCTCGGGGTGCTGCCACAGGTCGAGAAAGACCTCTTGGGTGATCTCCTCTGCCGCCTGCTCGCTGCGCAGGATGCGTCTCGACAGCGCATGCACCGCGCCCCCGTGGCGCCGATAGCACTCAGCCAGGGCCGGCTGGTACCACCGGCCGACCGCCACCACGAGATTGGCATCGCTCGCCAGCTCCAGATCGATCATGTCGATCGCTAGTTCGGATCCACCCTCCGGTGCGGATGAAGGCGATTCGGTCCGCTCGGTCGGGCGCTCCTCGGAAGGGGGGGTGTCCACCCCCGTACCGTAGCCAACGGCGTCGGAATGCATGCCGTGCGGTGCTGGCCGGGGCCCCTGTGGGGAAATTCCGGAATGCTTCATCCAGACGTCCGGCCGTGACGAACAGGTGACAATGATCACGAAATCGCCACAGTCCGGTTCGGTCCGCCCCGAGATTCCTCTGCACCACACCGTGAGCCGGACCGCAGTCCCCCACCACCGCCGTCGGGTGGTATTCGCCGCCGTGCTGCTCTCCGGCCTTCTGCTCGCCGCGTGCTCGTCGGGGAGCTCGGCTGGGAGCTCGGCGGCCAAAAGCCCAGCCTCCACCGCTGCCGGCGCTTCGACCGCGGGCAGCACGGCCACCGGCGGTCACACCATCACCATCCAGAACTTCGCCTTCCATCCCAGTCACCTGACCGTGGCACCGGGCACCGTGGTGACGGTGTCCAACAAGGACAGCGTGATCCACACCGTGACCAACACTGCGGGCGCCTTCAACACCGGCGACATCCAACCGGGTCAATCCAAGACGTTCACCGCTCCGAACAAAGCGGGCACCTACCCCTACATCTGCCTGATCCACCAGTACATGTCGGGAACGATCACCGTCTCCTGATCGGCGGAACCATCCCGCCGCAATGCGATGGTTCCGGACCACCAAGCCTTGCCCAACCAGCAGCACCCCAACCAGCAGCACCCCACCACTGACCACCTACAAGGAGGAACCATGAGAGGACGGTTGAAGGATCGTCGACCGGCACCCGAGGAGGGTGTGATCGACATCGATCCACAAGCAATGGCGTCACTGACCGAGGAGTCTCAGGATCTCCACAGCGATGCCATGGCCACGACCCGTGTCGCACTCGACGAGCTGGTCGAAACCGGTCAGGAAGCACGAGCCCACGGTGAGATCGACCCAGACGAGTCCCGCACGGTCGCCGCCCGGCGGGCCCGCCTCTTCACCGGGGCTGCCTTCGGCGGCGGTCTGCTTGCCGCCGCCGGCATCGGTGCCGCCCTCCAGGGCGTGTTCGCCTCCGACGCGTTCGCCGCGTCGGCGACCGACATCCAGATCCTCCAGACGGCGTCGTCGATCGAGGTTCTGGCAGTCAGCACCTACAAGACCGCACTGACCCTCCCCTTCATCGGGGGATCGTCGGCCAATCCGGTGGTCAAGACGTTCGCCACCACGACCATGGGACAGCACGCGCAGCACCTCACCGCCTTCAACGCGGCGATCACCGGCCTCGGTGGGAAGGCGCAGACCAACCCGGATCCCGCCCTCGCCAAAGTGGTGGCGGCTGCGGTGCCCACCCTCACCGGCCCTGGCCCCGTGGTGGCGTTGGCGCTCGAGCTCGAACAAGGTGCCGCGGAGACCTACGTGGCCGATGTCGCCGCGCTGTCCGACCTGAACGCGAAGAAGGTCACGGCGTCGATCATGGGGGTCGAAGCCCAGCATGCCTCGGTGCTGCTCGCGGTGCAGGCCCTGCTCAACGCCAATGCGCCCCAGTTGATCACCCTCGCCCCCGGGAACGTCGCCAACCTGCCGGCCGCTGCCGGATCGGTCGGGTTCCCGCAGGCGTTCTTCCCCACCAGCCAAGCACGTCCCGCCACGGAAGGAGCGCTCTCATGAGTCGCCACTCGCAGAACAACGAGGTGATGGCCATCTCCGAGCACGAGCTCACGGTGATGACCAAGGACCTCGACCAGATGCACAACGACATCGGCATGCCCGCCATGCACCAGGCGATCGACGAATGGACCGAGAAGACCCGCAGCAGCCGCCGCGGATTCCTGATCGGGGCCGGCGCAGTCGCCGGCGGGGCGCTGCTGGCCGCCTGCTCGTCGGGATCGTCGTCGAGCACCACATCGACCACCGCCGCCGGTGCGTCCACCACCGGCAAGCTGACCGGTGACCTGGCGGTCGCGGCCCTGGCCGCCAGCCTCGAGAACCTGGCGGTCGCGGCCTACGGTGACGTGCTCACCGCGGCCGCCGCTCACAAGCTGGGCACGGTCCCTCCGGCTGTCGGGACCTTCGTCACCACGGTCAAGGCACAGCACACCCAGCACGCCCAGGCCTGGAACTCGGCGATCATCGCCGCCGGGCACAAGGCGGTCACCGGTCCGGACAAGGCGCTGGTCCCGACGGTCACCCAGACCTTCGCACAGGTCACCGACGTGGCTGGTGCGGCGAAGCTGGCGCTGACCCTCGAGAACGTGGCCGCGCAGACCTACCAGACGGCGATCGCCGCAGTGAAGGCGACCTCGTCGGTCAAGGTGGCCGCCAGCATCCAACCGGTGGAGATGCAGCACGCCGCCATCTTGTACTTCGTCCTGGGCCAGTACCCGGTGCCGAACGCGTTCAACCCGGTGACCAGCGCACGACCCCTGACCGACTACACGGGTTGAGCCACCGTCACCGACGTTCACCACGGAGCGGATCCCCCGCCCTGCTTCGTGGTCCTACGACAATCGCCGGCCTTCGGGCCGGCGATTGTCGCGTCCGGGAAACGACGCCCGGAGGCGCAAGCTCCGATATCGGGCGCCGGTCCAAGGCCCGTCCGGTCCGGCAAGAACGTATGCCCTTCCATGATCCTTGCCCGCCCAGATCATCCACGAGGGTACAGGCAACGAATACCATGCATGAGCTTCGACATCGACACCTATCAGAGGATCTCGGCGAAGCTCGAGGTCGACGACATCGACTTCTCCGCCTTCGAGACGTCCCCGCTCGCACCGGATGTGCTGCGGTGCCTCCGCTACATGCACGACGTGGAGAACCACACCGTGTGCTACCTCCGGGACATCCTCGTCACCCGGGCCCACCGCGACCCCGAGGTCACGTCCTTTCTCACCTTCTGGAACTACGAGGAGTACTGGCACGGGGAGGCGATCGCCAAGGTGCTGGCCGCCCACCACGAGGACGCCGGCTCGGGAAGGATCGCCGCACTGCGCCAGCGGCTCCCCAAGCGCGATGCCTGGCGTCCCTTGACCTTTCAGCTGGCCTCGGCCATCACCCCTCACCTGACCGCCGTCCACATGACCTGGGGTGCAGTGAACGAGTGGACGACCCAGGCCGGGTACGCCCGGCTCGCCAAGCTGGCCGACCACCCGGTCCTATCCGAGCTGCTCCGTCGCATCATGAAGCAAGAAGGCCGCCATATCGACTTCTACGCCTCCCAGGCGAAGAGCCGGCTGACCGACAGCCGGGCGGCCCAACGCCTCACCCGGTGGGCGCTGCGGCGCTTCTGGGCGCCGGTGGGCAGCGGCGTCATGCCCGACGAGGAGGTCCATTTCCTCAGCACCTACCTGTTCGGCGGTGAGGAGGGTCTCAGCGTCGCCGACCGGATCGACCGCCGGGTGGACCGCCTCCCGGGGCTCCAAGGGCTCGATCTGATGCGGGGGGCGGTCGCCACCGCAGCCTGAGGTCGGACCGGACCGGACTCGCGGGCGCATTCCCTGCAGGCGCATTCCCTGCGGGCACTGCCCGCGGGCAATACCCGACCAAACCGGTAATCTATCGGGACACGGTGCGCAGGCGCCGGACGGCATCCCGAGGAGTCCCATGTCGACACCGCGTTCGGTTCTCAGCTTCCCCAACCCGGTCAACGAGTACGCGGCCCGCACAGTGGCCGCCGGAGTGGTGGCGATGGCCGTCTGCACCGTCGCCTTCCGCCAGCCCTGGATCCTGATCCCGCTGACCTTCGGCTTCTGGGCGCGTGTGCTGGCCGGGCCCAGGTTCAGCCCGCTCGGCCAACTGGCTACCCGGGTCATCGCTCCTCGGCTCCCGTGGGGACCGAAGATGGTGGCCGGTCCACCCAAGCGGTTCGCCCAGGCCATCGGTGTGGTGTTCTCCACCACCGCACTCGTCCTCTGGTACGGCTTCGGCCTCGGAAGCGCCGCCGCGGTGGTGCTCGGTCTCCTGGCGCTCGCGGCCTTGCTCGAGTCGGCGCTCGGCCTCTGCATCGGCTGCAAAGCCTTCGGCGTGCTGATGCGGATCGGGGTCGTCCCCGAAGAGGTGTGCGAGTCGTGCAGCGACCTCAGCCTGCGACATCCCGAGCTGGCCGGCTCGACCCGGGCCTGATCGCCCACGCCGGCCCACTCGACCCGGGCGCCGGGCCCCCTCGCTCAGCGGAGCCGTGGGAGCAGAGCGGCGCACAGCACCGCCAGCTCCCGGGCGCAGGCGAGGTAGACCTCGTCATCCCCGCCCGCCGGGTCATCCACGTCCTCCCACGGTTCGAGCATGGCCCCGGCCAGGTCCAGCTGCGCCACCCGGTCCGCCAGGGGTTCGCTCCCCTCCGAGAGGTGACGCACCAGGCGCTTCAGGGTGGCGGTCCGGGGGGCAGCACGGGGATGGGTGCGCCGCACGAAGCCGACGTGCTCTCCAGCCAGTGCCACGATCAACTGGGCGCCTGCCACGTCCTCGTCGGTCAGCTGGTGGCTGCGGTGCCCGTCGGCCCGCACGTCCACCGCGGCCAGCGCATCGCGGGTACGACGGCTCATCGGTTGGCCCTCGACGACGTGGGTCCCGGCGGTCACGATCTCGACCGGCGCCGAGGCCAGCAGGGCGCCGGCCATCACCGAGCGGGCGGCGTTGCCGGTGCAGAGGGTGAGGACGAGCGGTCGGGTAGGCGTCGGTCCGGGCGTCGGTCCGGGCGTCGGCTCGGCATCGGGTCGCATCCCGGCACCGTACCGGCACGCCGCGCCGGAGCGTGCCGGTACGGTGCGGGCCCCGCTCTCCCCGACAGGACCCGTCGTAGGGGGGGCCGGAGACGGAGGAGACCTGTCGGCCATGCGCAGCGGTCGGCGCCGCGTTCAGCCGAGTGGTGCACCGTGTCGCACGCGATCCGTCACGGTGTCCATGTCGCGGGCCTGGCGGGCATACTCGAGCGCCGACCGGACCTCCGGGTCGGGCCGTCTGGTGGCCTGCTCGGCGAGGAGCGGATCAGCCGCCGCCTGGCGAAGCGACGTCGCGCAGCGCTCCCCCACTTCGACCAGTTCGGAAGGGACCGTGTCGAACTCGTGGTCCTCGTAGACGAATCCGCACTCGTCACAGCGATCCATCCGCCGATTCTCGGACCGTCGATCGATGACTGGAGTCACACGATGATGGAGCCTCGACCACGAACCCGTCGAGCGCCGCTCGGCAGAACGACCGGTCGTGGCGTGTCGTGGCGGGGCGTATCGCGATGCACTGCCGGTGGCGATCGTCGGTTCCGGCGGCGGTGGCGGATTCGCTGACCGGCGCCGCCGCGAAAGACTGGTTGGGTGACCACATCGAGACGGTTCGAGACGCTCGCCGGAGCACTGCATGTCGTCGTGGACGGCGGTGTGGATGACGGCCTGGCACTTGCCATGCTGGTTGGCGCACGCGTCCCGATCGCCCAGGTGGTCGCCACCGAAGGCAGCCGCCCGCTCGAGCAGACCGCGCTCACCACGGCACGGTTACTGGTGAGCCTCGGATGTGCTGCACCGGTTCGTCTCGGCGCGGCGTCCGGGTTGGGCGGCCCGTACTCCGACGAGCGGGATCCGTTCCACGGAGAAGACTGCTTCGCAGGTCTGTCCCACCGGCTGCATCCCGCCACACCCCCCAATGAACGGTGGACGGCGTTGGAGGGTCCGGTGTTGGCTACCGGCGCCTTGACGGTGGTGGCAACCGCTGTGGCCGCCGGACAGAAGGTGGGTGAGGTCACATGGATGGGGGGTTCTGTCTCCACCGGAGGCAACATGACGGCCGCGGCCGAGTTCAACGCTTGGATGGATCCGGTGGCGGCCGATGCGCTCCTGGGCGGCGGCCACCTGACCCGGATGATCCCGCTCGACGTGACGACGCGGTGTCCGTGGACCGACCGGGACGTGCAAGCACTCAAGGCGTGCTCCGCGGCCGGTGCGTTTGTCGGAGCCGCAGCTGAGGTCCTCTGCGCCCGGGATGGCCGATTCGTGCCACATGACGCCGTAGCCACGGCGGCGATGCTCGACCCCACGCTGTTCCACTGGGTCCCTCGCCGGGTCCGGTGCGAAACGGCGGGCATCCTCACCACCGGTGAGACGGTGGTCGACCGACGTCGACCGGCCGAGGAGCCTCACACGCTGGTCGCCGAGGACGTCGACCGCGATGGAGTCAAGCAGCTCGTCCTGAACGCCGTCGCCGGCGCCGGGTCGTAGAGGGGCCGGACGAGGCAACGAGCGCATCTGCCGCCGCGGGTGGCCCCTCCCTCGCTCCGGGTTGGGCGGCCAGGAGGGGCCGGCCACCGACAGGAGCACCACGTGTCCGGGCATTCTCCTCCTTGCTCACCCGAGCGGCGCCATCGGTCACGCACCCGAGACCCGGAGCCGTCATCGACCCAGCCTCGGCGCGATGGCCGCCGCCGAGCGAATCCCTTTCGCTCCGAGGGAAGGGTTTCCCTCCGACACCGTCCACAGGGCCGCCTGGACGTCGCGCGCGCCCTCCGAAGGTACTCGTGGACGAGGACCGGCTCGCTCACGAGCTGACTTAGCACATGGGGCGATGGTTGCGCCGCCGAATGTGGTCGGCCGCACCGGGCCAAGTGCTTCCGTACGGATCGTGCGCGCCGCACCACGAACTCTGCCCGTCGATCAGGCACGCATCTGCGGCAGGGTGGTCGGCGTCACCGACGGCGCTGACCACGTGACCCCACGACGCCACTCGCGCGTGCCCGACCGGACAGAAGTGAAGAGCGTCACGTCGGGAGCACTCGCGAACTCGCGGTGCACCGGTCTCGCTCGTGACCGAGGGATCAGATCGCGTCGACGTCGACCGGGCGCGGCGGCGCTGCCCCGAGGAGTGCTCCGAGCGCCCGCTCCGCTACCGATCGACACGCGGGAGGGCACGGCCGTCGGGGAGCGTGCGGCCGCTCAGCAGCGCTACGAGATGGCCACTGTCGCCGCGCACGGCGTCGCCGCTGCCCCAGCTCCAGTCGGTGTCGGCGGCTTCGAGACGGACGCCGCTCAGGTCGACGCCGAACAGTGCGCCGTTGGCAGCGGTGAGCTGGTCGAGGACGGCGACCACAGCATCGTCCGGCGCGACCGCCGGCCGGTCGAGGGCGACGGTCACGTCGAGGGAGTGGATGACGGCATGGCTGAGGGCGCCGGCCGCGCCACCGCCCGGAGGCTGCCATGCGTGCAGCAACGGGGAGCGCAGCGCGTCCACGTGGTCGGCGAGCGGCAGCGAGGCGTCGCGGGCGGCCACGGTGTCGGAGAGCGCGGTGAAGTCCCCGCCCACTGCCGCCATCTCGGCGCCGAACTGCTCGGGTGTGAACCGTGCCGGCATGGTCATGTGGGCGACGACGTGCCGGACGTGCCAGTTGGTGCACAGCGACGGGGCGTCCCAGGTCTCGACGGGAACCGAGGCGAGGAGGTCGGCGAGACCGTCGTAGGTCAGCGCCACCAAGGACTGCAGGTCGGTCACGGTCGCTCCATTCGGATCAGGCGGGTGAGGTGGTGCTCGAGCTTGTCGAGGGAGGTGGCGAAGCCGACACGGGCCTCGGGGCTGCGCATCGGCTCGGGCACGCGCCGCTGGTGGATGACGATCTCTGTGGTGGCGTCTCCGAGATCGATGAGCGTGACGTTCGTGTGCATTCCGCTGGCCGGCTCGACCCAGGACAGCCGTTCGGATGCGACGACCTCGGTGAAGGTGGCGATCATGCGGTGGGTGGAACTGGCCGTGCCGCGGTCGCCGACCATCAGGGTCTCGAACCGGCCCCGGCGTGGAGCTCGACGACGATGCCCTCGAACGGGGTGGTCATGCCGCGCGGACCCCAGAACTGCGCGAGCTCTGCGGGCTCGGTCAGGCACCGCCATACCAGCGCGCGTGGAGCGCGGACGACCCGCCGGTAGACCAGCTCGTCGATGGTCACCGCTGCCGGCGCTCGTGCAGGTGGGTCAGATGCGTCTCGAGGCGGTCCATGCGCTCAGCCCACACTCGCCGGCTGTCCTCGATCCACGACACCGCGGCCTCGAGCACCTGGGGTTCCAGCCGGCACGGTCGGGTCTGGCGATGCCGGCCGCGGCTGACCAGTCCACACCGCTCGAGCACCCCGATGTGCTGTGACACGGCCTGCAGGCTCATCGGATAGGGCGCCGCGAGCTCCTTGACCGTCGCCTCGCCCTGGCTGAGCCTGACCACGATGTCGCGCCGGGTGCGGTCGGCGAGCGCGGCGAACATCGCGTCGAGCCGCTCGTCGTCTGCCGTGATGGCCACGAGCACGTAGTCAAGCAGTAGCTTGATCAAGTGTCAACTGGATGATGGTCTCGACAGGTTGGTGCGGTCCGTGTCGGCACCGTCTCGGGTCCGGTCCGCGGCCGCGGATTGCAGTGTCAGGGCACAGAATGACAGCGCCGGATCCATCACGTGTGCACGCGGAGTCGGCGACCTCGAGCATCCCCTCACGCACAGGACGTAACGCCGGAACCACGGCCGGGGTCACGCTGGCCGCAACGCAGGAACGACAGGCGTCGAGCGGCCGGCAAGCACGCCGGCCGTCGAGCCGCCGGGGTCACTCTGCGAGCCGGCGGTCGGTGACAACCGTCGCCCAACTCCTGGCGAGGTTCGGGGTCAGCAGATCCCGACACGCCCAGAGGCCCCGAAGAGGCCCTCAGCGTGCCTGCCTCACCATGGCTGCCCAAGGGCATCAATCCCAGCCCCGAAAGCGACGGGTCGTCTCCGATGCCATCGACCCGTCGCAGTCGCTCCTCATCCACTTCACCAGTGTCGCAGCAGTTGGGCGTTTCCAACCGCGAGGAACAGATCCGGCGTCATGCAGGTGATCTGTAGGTCCTGGGCTCAGGTTCGGAGATGCTCACCGGTTGATTGTCCGTATGACCCTGAAACCGTCACACTTGGTGTGCCTGGAGGTCACCAAGTGTGACGGAGCGGTGATGACAGCACCAGCTGAATTCCTCGTCTCAACGAGCGGGCAGATGTCGGCCCCAGCGGCCGTGCGACATCGATGAGGTCGGACCACGGCGGCCGAGTGACCGTCGTCGACTTGGGCGATGCGCTGATCGTCCCACCGCCCGCCGGGCAGCACGACCACCTGGCCAACGCTCCATCGGCTGAAGACCACCGCCGATTCGTCGGTGGTCTTGATGATCCTGACCTGACCACCACGTAGGTGGCCTCCGTCGTCGACGACCACCTGCTGCGCGACATCCTGACCGGTGAGCGGATACTCGACTTGGAGGGAATCGCACCTGCAGGCGTCGCAACCACCGGTCTGTGGCTCTTTCTCCGGTGCTCGTCGCTTGCCGAACCGGGGTCGGCCGGCAAACAGTCTGCTCCGGTCGCCGGCTTTCCGAGTCACGTTCAGGCCCGATTTCCATCGCAACTCACGGCATTGCGCGACGAGATCGAGGTGCGCTCGATGCGGGAGCTCGCCTGGTCGGTGGCGGAGCTGCAGCACCGCCACCGAAGGCACGGGCGTGGGATGTCCGCCGCGATTGTCGAGGCACTCGCTGCCGCCGAACGCCTGAGCGAGGGCATCGCGGTGTCGAAGCTCGACGTCGAGCCCAACCTCAAAGCATCCGCCGAGGCCGACGGCGTGGCGTTCCGCTCACTGCAGGCGCGTCAACCCGCAGCGCCCATCGATGGTCCCTCAGCTCACCGGCTGCTCGTACACCACTGGTTGGGACTCAACTCGCGTTCTACGAGAGCCCTTCGATGATGCGGATGACTTCATCCTTTCGAAACCCGTGTCGAGTGGAAAAGCCGTGAAGGTCTCGGCAACGACCCACCACCTCACTGAGTCCCTGTGCGTCCCCGGAGACGGAGATGCCGCGCCCGCGACGGAATTCCAAGATGCCCTCGTCGCGCAGCACGCGGAGCGCCCTGAACATCGTGTTCTGATTCACACCCATCACTGCGGCGAGGTCGCGAGCAGGCGGCAGACGCTCACCCGGTTTCGCCTCCCCTTCGGCGATGGCGCGTCGCAGCTCACCAGCGACCCGTGCGTAGAGCGGGAGGCCCTCTTCGCTACCGATGCTCATCGACACATGATACTAACTCAGTTAGTATCATGTCATGAAGGTAGATGCACCAACCCGTACCAACGACAGCGAGCTGCTCGAGTTGGACGGTTCTGCCCGACCGGCAAGCGAAGAGCTCATCATCAAGGAAGCTCGACAGCGCCATCGGCGACGGCTGCTCACCATCTCTGGTGTCGTCGTCGTCGGGATCGCTGCGTGCGTTCTCGCGGCAGTCCGCTTGACGGGACACGGACCACCGCCCCGGCAGTCCTACAAGCGGCCACCCATTCACCGGCAACC
>DAHXOD010000199.1 GCA_027365055.1 bacterium | reverse complement strand
CCCCGAGAGGCCATCCTCCGCGCCGCCGCTCACCGGCATGCGTCAAACGTACGCGTGTTCGGCAGCGTGGCTCGAGGCGAAGATCGGCCCGACAGTGACATCGACTTGCTGGTCGACGTCGAACCGGGCACGACCGCATTCGACCTTCTCGAGCTCGGCTGCGACCTCGAGGATGAACTCAAGGTCCATGTGGACGTCGGGACCGAGTCGTCCCTCCGTCCGTTCCTTCGAGCTGAGGTGCTCGCCGAAGCGCTTGTGCTGTGAGCAGGAAGGGTGCCGCCTGGTTGACCGATGTGCTGGGAGCGATCGAAGCCATCTCCGGGTACCTGACAGAGGGAAGCCTTGACGAGGGGGTTGTCTACGACGCCTGCCGGGCTCGATTGATCGAGATCGGTGAGGCCGTCAAACACCTCGACCCCGAGCTGACCGACCAGGAGCCGGACATTCCCTGGAGGGCGATTGCCCGAATGCGCGATCAGCTCGCTCACCACTACTTCGACACCGACCATGCCATCGTGGCTGAGGCCGTCGCAGAGCGCCTCCCAGCGCTACGCGCTGCAGTCGAACGCCTCATGGGCTCAGCCGGCGAGACCTGAACCGAAACGG
>DAHXOD010000198.1 GCA_027365055.1 bacterium | reverse complement strand
GTCACCAGAGGCACCGAACGGTTCGGAGCTGGGCGCCGTCCCGGATGTGGTGCCGTTCGAGGCGCCGTGCGTGTCGGCCAGGCTGTCGAGGAACGAGAGGGGTGACCGGACCGCATTGGTGATCGTCTCCGTGGAGGGGAGATCGGGGAACGAACCACGAACGTCCGACTCGAGGCGCTCGCGGAACTTCCGGAAGTCGCCCCAGAGGCCTCCGATCTGCCGAGCCACCTTGGGCAGCTTGTCCGGTCCGAGGACGATGACGGCCACCACCAGGATCACCAGGATCTTGGCTGGACTGAGGAAGGGCACGCCTCCGAGTGTACCGGCGACCGGCTCCTCTGGTGAGGCCGGCTCCCGGGTGGAGCCCGCGATCACCCTGAGGGACCCCGGGGGCCTCCGCCAACGTGCCCCGGGCGCCTCTCCGGCGGACCAGGACCACCACGAGCATGCCGATCACCACCAACACCACCAGCGCGGCTGCGGCCACCCAGGTCGCCGGGGTTGGCGGCCAGATGACCAGCACCATCTCTCCGACGATCAGCGACCTCGGGATGGGCCCGAAGTACCGGCTGTCCTCCGAGAACGTCCGATTGTCGCCCATCACGTA
>DAHXOD010000197.1 GCA_027365055.1 bacterium | reverse complement strand
GCGAGTGCTTCCCAGCGCGGCCCGGAGAAGATCTTCGTGAAGTGCTCGTACGCGACACGCGCTTGGACCACCGCCGCCTTGCCGCGCAGGGCGAGGATCTCGGGATCGCCGACCGTGTCGCCGCCGCCCGCGAGTGCTTCGAGCCGCCGGTCCACCTCGGTGTCCACCCGGCTCACGAAGAACGAGGCGACGCTGTGGACACCCGAGAGGTCGGAGACCCCGCCGGCAGCGAGCGCCTCGAGCCCGGAGAGATAGGCCTCCGCCACCGCGTCGTAGCGATCGATCGAGAAGATGAGCGTCACGTTCACGCTCTTTCCCTCAGAGAACAGCTGGCGGATCGCCGGGATTCCCTCAGCGGTCCCGGGCACCTTCACGAGGAGGTTTGGGCGGTCGATGCGCTCGTGCAGCGACCGAGCGGCGGCGACGCTCCCCTCGGTGTCACGAGCGAGCGATGGCGCGACTTCGAGCGAGACGAAGCCGTCGGCACCCTGGCTCGACTCGTAGACGGGACGCAGGACCTCGAGCGCGTGCTCGATGTCCTCGACGACCATCTCCCAGTACGCGTCCTCCGAGCTCATGCGAGAAAGGAGGCCCTTGAACTGGTCGTCAT
>DAHXOD010000196.1 GCA_027365055.1 bacterium | reverse complement strand
AGGCACATCGCCAACTCGCAGAGATCCAAGCCCGCCTCGCCCGGGGGAAGACCCGCAAGTCCAAAGAGAAGGTCGAGATCGAGATCGCGGGGATCCTTGGCCCCAGATGGGTTTCCCGGGTGATCACCTGGACACTCACCGGCGAGTCTCCAGCTGAGCTGCGTCTCCGCTTCTCTACCAATGAGAAAGCCCGAGCAGCCCTGGAAGAGGAGCTCTTCGGCAAGCGGATCCTCTTCAGCGACAAGACCATCGAGGAGGCCGCGACGGCGGCGATCGTCGCCGAGTACCGCTCCCAAGAAACCGTCGAGGGCGACTTCCGTCAGATGAAGGACCCGAAGGTCGTCTCGTTCTCGCCGATGTTCCATTGGACCGAGCAGAAGATCCGTGTCCACGTCTTCTACTGCGTCCTCGCCCTCATGGCTGCCCGGCTCATGGTCCGTGAGGCCGACCAGGCTGGCGTGCACCTTTCGGTCCGCGAACTCCTCGCCACACTCGCCGGCATCCAAGAGACCGTGCTCCTCTACCAAGGCGAGACGGGACGTCCCAGGGCTCGGCGCATGCTCACCGACATCGAGCCCCCGGCCCAGCGCCTCTACGACCTCTTCGACCTCGAC
>DAHXOD010000195.1 GCA_027365055.1 bacterium | reverse complement strand
AGCGCCAGCCAGCCGAGACCTTCGCCGCCTGGGTGGGCCGCGCCGGTGGCGCCAGGGTGCTCGCAGAAGACCTACGGGACCTCGACGTCTGGCCGAGTCCCGAGGAGCGCCCCGAGTACTACGTCGACTTCGGCGAGACCGGGCCGTACGTCGCCGAGGTCGGCGAGGGCGAGTGCGCAGCGAGTTAGCCCCTCACGGACGACGTCGGATCTGACCGCAACATTGCCTGCTGACTCTGACCCTGGGCGCGCACCGTCGGCCTGCCGGCGTCGCCTCCCGGCACCGAGAGGCCGCCGCCGAGCGGGCCGCGTGAGCCGGGGAGGAGCGGAGCCGACGATGACCGCCAAGGGATCTCCCACAGCACCCGACGTCCTGGCGCCGGAGCGACCAGCCAGCCTTGGAGCCCGACAAGGGGTAGCCCGGGTCGACGACATGCCCACTCGGCGCCCTCGCCGCGACCCCGGGTTCTTGACTGGCGTGGTGCCACGCGGTGATGCGGTCAGGTTCTGCAGGATCCACCGGGCACGCCGATCGCGCCAAGGTGCGAGAGGCGTTCCGCCAGGCCACCTGGAGGGACTCGATCCGCGCTCGGCACAGGCCGACGCGATCAGCTCACG
>DAHXOD010000194.1 GCA_027365055.1 bacterium | reverse complement strand
CCAGATGGGGGACGCGGGCCAGCATGCCACGGATCTCGGGCCGATCGGGCAGAACGTTGGTGCGGCCGATACCCCGGAGCCCGAGGGCACGGAGGGTCCCCCGGTGCTTCGGCTTGGTCCCGATCGCCGAACGGATCTGGGTCACCCGCAACCAATCGGCCGCGGAGGTGGTCCCCGTCGCCGTCGCCGTCGCCGTCGCCGTCGCACGGTCAGAGGATTCCGCAGCGGCCGGCGTGTTCGTCTCGGCGGCCATCTCAGCGCACCTCGGTGAACAAGTCGGCCTGGCGCTGGCGCTCGCGGTAGGACCGCAGCACACCCTCCGGGATGACCTCGTCGGCCGGCTTGCCCCGGAGTGCAGCGATCTCGTCCGGCCGCTTCAGAGACTTCAACCCGGCAATGGTCGCGTGGGCGACGTTGATCCCGTTGGAGGAACCGAGCGACTTCGACAGAATGTCCCGGATGCCTGCCATTTCGAGGATGGCACGGGCTGCACCACCGGCGATGACCCCGGTTCCCGGGGCCGCTGGTTTGAGCAGCACGCGTCCGGCCCCGCTCTCCCCGAGCACCGGGTGGGTGATCGTCGCCCCGGCCAGCGGTACGTCGAAGACGTTCTTGCGTGCCTC
>DAHXOD010000193.1 GCA_027365055.1 bacterium | reverse complement strand
GAAGCTCTGGAAGCAGCCGCTCACCTTGGAGTGGACCTTCACCATGCGTATCGAGGACTCCGCTTCGTTATTGGTGAAGGGGACGGAGAGGTCCGTGATGAACCGGGTGGCTTCCGGCCGGAGCTTGATGAGCGCTGCAGCCAGGTTGTAGCCGTCGGCTTCGAGCCGGTCACGCTTGCGCCCGACCGGTTGAGGATTTGCGGCGAGGCCATCGGCTGCGAGTGCGTCGTAACGGGCGAGGAAGGAAGAGATTGTCCGGCGAGACAGGTGGCTCCTACCCTTGTCCCGAGCATTGTGCGCGGCGTTGTTCATCTCGAGCAGCAGTGCGGCCATGTCGTTGGCCCAGCCCTGGTCGAAGCCGATCCCGACAGCAGCGAGGTCTCGTTGTACGTGCGCATGACAGATCGCGTGGGTCGCCTTGTCGTAGCCGAAGTACATGGACAGCCGGTCGTGGACCATCACCCCGGAGAAGTCGGGGAGCACGCCTGCCTCGTCCGGTGCGGACTTGGCTCTCGTCATCGAGGCGACGAGGAAGGTGTACAGCTCGTTCGCGGCCACGTGGAACCACATCTTGTCGGTCCCGACCTGGTCAAAGGTCTCATCCACGTGGAGGAGGGCAGAGGAC
>DAHXOD010000192.1 GCA_027365055.1 bacterium | reverse complement strand
CGGGGTCATCCTCGGGATGGCCCTCCTCGCCCACCTGGTCAACCGGTGGCTGGTCCCCGAGGCCAACCCGGTCATCCTGCCCCTGGCGGCGCTGCTGAACGGGATCGGCTACGTGGTGATCGTGCGGTGGAGCCCGCACTTCGCCTCCAACCAGGCCGGGTGGACCGTCATCGGGGTGCTGGCCTACGTGCTCACCCTGCTCTTCATCCAGCACTCCCGCGATCTCGACCGCTACCGGTACCTGCTCCTCCTGGCCGCCGTGATCCTCCTGCTGGCACCGCTGGTGCCCAAGATCGGGTTCGCCGTCAACGGCGCCCATCTCTGGGTGGGGCGCCCCGGGAGCTTCTCCTTCCAGCCGGTCGAGGTGGCCAAGGTCCTGCTGTGCATCTTCTTCGCCTCCTACTTCGCCGAGAAGAAGGAGCTCCTCTCCATCCCCACCACCCGGGTCGGCAACCGGCTGTTCCTGGACCCCCGGCCACTGGTCCCCATCGCGCTGACCTGGGGGTTCGCCATGATGGTGATCGCCGCCGAGGACGACGTGGGCTTTGCCGCCCTGATCTTCACCATGTTCGTGGTGATGCTGTGGATCACCACCGGTCGCGCCGCCTACCTGGTCCTGAGCCTCGT
>DAHXOD010000191.1 GCA_027365055.1 bacterium | reverse complement strand
CGGGCGGTCATGGCACGGGCCCGAACGGCCGAAGCCGTGACCAACGACCACTTCGACGAGGACGGCCTCATGTCAGTGTTCGCCCTCCTCGATCCAGAGGTCGCTCTTGCCAGCTCTGGGCTCATCGAAGCCATTGCCACCTGCGGGGACTTCGGCGTCGCCATCGACGACACCGCGGCCGCTATCTCTTTTGCGATCCGGCCGCTGGCAGAGGAGGAAGCCGGCGCCGGTGCGCCGCCCTCGGTGCTCTACGAAGCAGTGCTGGGACGAGTGGGGGAGCTGCTCGAGCACCCGGAGCGTTTCGTGCGTCACTTCGGCGCCGAACTGCGCGAGCTGTCTGCCGGCCGGGAGGCGATCGAGAGGGGAGAGGTGGTCATCACCGAGATGAGTGACCTCGACCTCGCCGTCGTGGACCGGCGAGCGCCGCCCGGTGCGGGTGCGGGTGCGGGTGCGGGTGCGGCCCGGGTCCTTCCCGTGCACGCCGCCGCAGTGCACTCTGCGACGAGATCAACGAGGATCCTCGCCTTTGACGGCGAGCGGTGCGAGCTGTATCTCCGTTACGAAGGATGGGTGAAGACGGTCAGCCGCGCCGTGCCACTCCGAAGCGATCTCGCGCCCTTGGCTGCCCGGCT
>DAHXOD010000190.1 GCA_027365055.1 bacterium | reverse complement strand
TTCCTGGGCGACGTCTTCGGCGTCGGCGGGATCCACGAGCCGCGCCTTCGCGACGCGGACCACCTCCGAGCGAGTCTGCCGGTAGGAGGCAGAAAAGGAGGCCGGCGGAGCGCCCATAGAGATAATTCGAGCGGCAACCAGCGATTGTGACAGCCACTTCGAGGCCGGTCGCCCACATGATCCTGGTCCCAGCGGTAGATCACCTCGCCGGAAGACTGGGGATCCACCGCTTCATGTAGCCGTCGAACAGCGGGACGGTAAACGCGATCTCGCCGTAGCGTGGCAAGTAGCACAACGACTTGTTGATCAACACGTCCCGGACGGGCCCGACCCCATTCGGCCTTTTGCCCAGGATCGTCGCTACTTCCGAGGTGCGAACGGCGCTGGAACTGGCTTTGGCCATCGCTCGCGTGTAGGCCCGCTCCGCATCCGAGGTCGATCCGGTCTTCACCATGAACTACCCGTCGTCGAGCCCGACCCGACCCGGCAGAATCCCAGGGGGGACAGCAGCTTGGCTTCGGTGCCTTCATGGGTCGATTCTGCTTTCGACTCGCGATTCTGGCCCGAGGGCCTGCGGCGGTCATTCGTCATCGAAACCGCCTATCAGGTGGTGTTCAAGGAGGAACTCCGCAA
>DAHXOD010000018.1 GCA_027365055.1 bacterium | reverse complement strand
CCTGCGCAACGGCATCGTGGGGCGGGGCCAGTGCTGTGAGATCCCCGGGGTGGGTCCCATCTCGGTCGAGGTGGCCCGTTCGATCATGGGAGAGGCACTGACCAAGGTGGTGATCACCAACGGGGTGGACGTGACCACGGTGTGCAGCCTGGGACGCTCCATCCCCCAGGCGCTCCTCGATGCCCTGATCGAACGGGATCCACGCTGTGTGGTCCCCGGATGCGACGAGACCGCCCATCTGGAGATCGACCATCTCCTCCCCTATGCCGAAGGGGGGCCCACCAGGCTCTCCAACCTGGCCCGGCTGTGCCACTTCCACCATGGACTGAAGACCCACAAGGGCTTCACCCTCGCCGGGTCACCAGGCCATTGGTCCTGGGTGCCACCGAAGGGGAGAGCGGCACCACCCGGTGGCCCGGCACCACCGGATCAACACTCCTGCTGATCAGGGTACCGGTCTGCCCGGGGGCGGACCGGTCGACCGGCCGGTGGTCGGGGGAACTGGCCTGTGGTCGGCACCGGTCTGTCGGGGCACCGGTCTGTCGGGGCACCGGTCTGTCGGGGCACCGGTCTGTCGGGGCACCGGTCTGCCCTGACGCCGACCGGGCCCCCGGACCGCCGCGTCGATCGGAGCCGACGTGTGCTGACGCCGTCCGGGGCCGGACTGTCACGTCGATCGGAGCCGACGTGTGCTGACGCCGTCCGGGGCCGGACTGTCACGTCGATCGGAGCCGACGTGTGCTGACGCCGTCCGGGGCCGGCCCACCTCGATGCTTCCCTGTGGGTCAGTACGACCCTGGTGACGCCACCAGAGCCAGAGCCAGTCAACAGCGGCCAGAGCCAGTCGGCGTCAGCACAAGGCCGCTGCCTGGTGGACACAGCGCATCCCGGGCAGACTGGTTCCGCAGGCAATTCAGGTTGGCCCCCGGTCGACGCCAGGACCAACCCGCCTCCGGACAGGACGATGGAGTGGAGCGACCAGCCACCCACACGTCGACAGACAGACCGGCCCGGTGAGCTGGGCTGGCCGGTACCGACGGTCGATGACGACAGGCAGCACCACCGGAGGCAATGCCCGCGGATCGCCAACTGTCCGGACGGAGCACCGCTGCCCCGTCCCGATCTCGCGCAACGCTGACCAACCCCGGCTCGCCTTCGTTCCCTTCACTCGTCGGCAGCATGCTCCTCGGACTCTTTTGGACGCTTCCCGAGGAGCCGAAGCAGAAGGGAGCCAGCACGGCCCGGCGAACCGGAATGGTGATGGTCGGCACTGTGCCCGAAACGCCCGAGCCCGACACCCCCACTCCCTCCTCCCAGACCGGGGAGCGGCAACTCGTTTGGCTCCTCGTACTTGGGCACCTTCGCCAAGGGATGCTTCGGCTTGCGTGGCTTGTCTCCGGATGAGCCCATCTCCGCATCATGACCCATACGGCGGACCAAAGCGCGCCGCTCCCCCATTCTGTCGACAGCCCCAGCCCCAGTCCCAGCCCCAGCGGCCTCACATCGCCCGGCCCACCTCACTACAGTCAGAGCATGGCGCAAATCCAACAGCTGCACCCCGTCGACCCCCGGTCCGACCGGACCGGGGGTCACTTCGAGTCCCTCAACCCCACGAACGGTGAGGTCGTGGCGACCTTCCCCATCGACGATGCCACTTCCGTACGCGCCGCGGTCGACCGAGCTCGCGACGCCTCCGAGTGGTGGCGAGCCGTCGGCTTCTCAGAGCGAGCCCGTCACCTCCGCGCGTTCAAGGCCGAGATCGCCCGCCGCATGCACGAGCTCGCCTCCCTGATCCACGAGGAGAATGGCAAGCCTCATGCCGACGCCATGCTCGAGATCACACTCGTCATCGACCACATCGCCTGGGCAGCCGCCCACGCCGGCAAAATCCTCGGTCCTCGACCGGTCTTTCCGGGCCTCCTGGCACTCAACAACTCCGCCAGCGTCGAATACCAGCCCCTCGGGGTGATCGGAGTGATCGGCCCCTGGAACTATCCGGTCTTCACCCCGGCCGGATCGATCGTCTATGCGCTGGCCGCCGGAAACGCCGTGGTGTTCAAGCCGAGCGAGTACACGCCGGCCATCGGAGCATGGATGGCCAACGCATGGAGCGACGCCGTCCCCGGAGGGAGAGACCTGCTGTCCCTCGTGACCGGACGCGGTGAGACCGGAGCCGCCCTCTGCCGATCGGGCGTCGACAAGATCGCGTTCACCGGCTCGGCCCGCACCGGGCGGTCGGTGATGGCCGCGTGTGCCGAGCACCTCGTCCCCGTCCTCATGGAGTGCGGAGGAAAGGATTCGCTCATCGTCGACGACGGGGCCGACCTCGACGCCGCCGCCGATGCTGCGCTCTGGAGCGGTATGAGCAACGGAGGACAGACCTGCATCGGCACCGAGAGGGTCTACGTCACCGAGTCCGTCTACGATCGTTTCATCGGCATCCTGACCGAACGTGCTGCCAAGCTCCGACCCGGTTCCGACGCCGAGGCATCCTGGGGGCCGCCTACCATGCCGTCACAGGTCGACATCATCAAACACCACGTCGCAGATGCCCTGCAGCGGGGAGGTACTGCGGTCGTGGGAGGCCCCGGCTCGGCGGCGACATCCGGTGTTGGCCCGACCATCATGGTCGGCGTCCCCGAGGACGCCACCGCGGTCACCGACGAGACGTTCGGACCCACGCTGACGGTCGCGAAGGTACGCGACGCCGACGAGGCCATCGAGCGCTCGAATGCCTCGGGTTACGGGCTCGGTGGCGCCGTGTTCACCAGCTCGCGACGTCGTGGGGTCGAGCTCGCCCGCCGGATGCGGTCAGGAATGACCTCGGTCAACTCCGTGCTCACATTCGCCTTCGTTCCCGGTCTTCCCTTCGGCGGCGTCGGCGAGTCCGGGTTCGGCCGGATCCACGGACCCGACGGACTCCGAGAGTTCACCCGCGCCAAGGCCATCACAGCACAGCGCTTCGAGCTGCCGGTCAACCTCACCAGCTTCAGTCGTCCACGGAAGGCCACCGACCTTCTGGGTGTGGCGATGCGGATCGTGCACGGTCGCTCGGGATGAACGACCAGCCGCGTCCGTTCGACAGGCAGGCAGGCGACGGCGGCCCTCCGGTTGACCTCCGGCAACGGCGGATCCCCGCCTGCCCGCAGCGTGGTGCCGGGAGTGGCGCCACGCGCCGCCGGCCCGGTGCCCTCAGCCCGCTGTCCCGCGCATCCCGAGCGCGGCATCCATCTCCTCCATCGCCGACCGAGCGGCGTCGCGCAGTGCTCGCACCGCCGGTCCCTTTTCCAGCACCGAGCGGGACGCGCTCGGAAGCACACTCCCCGCCGGGCAGTCCCGGAACAGACGCGCAACCTCCGAGGCACCTGCACCCTGGGCACCGACACCCGGCGCCAACACCGGACCTCCGAGGTCGGACAGACGGAACCGAGAGGGTTCGAGGGTGGCACCGACCACCGCTCCGACCGTTCCCGCCGGGACCTCCGCACTGCGGTTGAGATCGGCGATCGCGGCGAGCAAGGTGTCCTCGAGCGCCGTCGCCCGGTTGGCCCCGGTCCCCGCCTCTTGGATCAAGCGCCCTTCCGGGTTCGAGGTCCGGACAACCACGATCACGCCGAGTCCATGAGCGGCGCCCATCGACACCGCTGACCCCAGCGCGCCCAGGCCCAGGTACGGCACCATGGTGACCGCATCGGCACAGAGTGGGTGACCGGGTTCGAGCCAAGCTGAAGCATAGGCATCCATGGTGCTCCCGATGTCCCCGCGCTTCGCATCGGCGATCACCAGGAGCCCGGCCTCCCTCGCATCGGAGATCACCCTCTCCAGTACCGCGATCCCGGCCGCCCCGTGGCGCTCGAAGAACGCCACTTGCGGCTTGACCACCGGCACCACGCCAGCACACGCCTCGATGCACAACGCTCCGAACCGCATCAACCCAGCAGCGTCGTCCGTCAATCCCCACGAGTCGAGCAACGCAGCCGACGGATCGATCCCGACGCACAAAGGACCCGTCACCGCGATCGCTCCAGCGACCCGGTCGCCGAAGCTCCGGCCATGGTTCGACATCCCAACCGGCTCAGACACCCGCTCAGACACCCGCTCAGACACAGGCACGGGCTCAGGCACGGGCTCAGACACAGGCTCAGCCACAGGCTCAGACACAGGAGGCTCCTCCCTCATCGACCCTCATCGCGCTGACCGATCGACGCCCCGGTGGGCCTGCACCGGGACGACACCGGTGTCCACCTGGGCGGCACCGGTCAGCTCCGCTACCTTGCGGACGCCTGACCGTGCGCACCAGCGTTCGAGTCCTTCCAGCACTCTGAGCGGCGCTCGGGGATCACGGAACGTTGCCGTCCCCACCTGCACGGCGTTAGCGCCAGCCATCAGAAGCTCCACCGCGTCCTCCCCGCAGGACACCCCGCCCACACCGATGATGACCACATCGGGAAGGGCGGCCCGCACGTCGTAGACGGCCCGGACGGCGACGGGATGAATGGCCGGTCCGGAGAGGCCCCCGCCCGTCCCGCCCAAGAGCGGTCGCCGGCGGTCGAGGTCGATCGCCATGCCGAACACGGTATTCACCAGCGTCACCGCTTCGGCCCCTGCTCCGAGCGCCGCACCGGCAATCTCGCAGATGTCGGCCACGTTGGGGCTGAGCTTCACCCACAAGGGAAGGCCGGTGCGCTCCTGCACCGCCGCGACCACCTCACCGGTGGCGCTCGCCGAGTGAGCGAACATCCGGCTGCGATCCTCGACATTGGGGCAGCTGACGTTCACCTCGATCGCCGTCACTCCAGTCAGACCATCGATCATCGCCGCAGCCGCGCTGTAGTCGTTGATCCGGCGCCCCCAGATGCTGACCACCAAGCGGGCGCCTGTCGCCACCAGCGCCGGGAGCTCGTTGTGGATCCACGCTTCGATGCCCGGACCTTGCAGGCCGACACTATTCAGCATTCCCGACGCAGTCTGGTGCACCCGAGGGGCCGGATTGCCCGGCCAGGGCTCGCTGGACAAGGACTTCACCACGACCGCCCCGAGTGCCCCGAGTGGTACGTACGCCTCGAGCTCGTCCCCGTGGCCCGCCGTGCCCGACGCCGTCATGACGGGGTTGGCCAAGCGGACCGACCCGAGCTCGCAGCTCAGATCGACCTCGCCTGACCGGACCGCCTGCCATGCCCTACGAATGCGACCGCCGGCATCCTGACCGCCGGCATCCCGACCGCCGGCATCCTGACCGCCGGCATCCCGACCGCCGGCATCCTGACCGCCGGCATCCTGACCGCCGGCACCACTCCCACCTGCGGAGTCCCTTCGGATCACCGCTGGTGGTATTCCTGGAGCGAGCGCACCGACAGCGGGTGGCGTATCCAGTCGGCGATGCCAGCAGCCGCGGCACGAGCGGCGGCAACGGTGGTGAGACACGGCACCTGATGGGTGAGCGCGGCCGCCCGGATGTGGGCGCCGTCCGCCCGGGGACCTCGGCCCCTCGGTGTGTTGACCACCAGGTGCACCTTGCCGCCGGCAATCATCTCGACGGCGTCCACTTCCCCTGGAGCCCGGTCTCCCACCTTGGCCACCACCGTGGCAACCGGAACGCCTTCCGCCTGGAGCATGGCGGCAGTCCCCGAGGTGGCCACCACCTCGAACCCCAGGTCCGCAAACTGCCGGGCCACGGCCATGCCACTTGCCTTGTCCCGATCGGCCAGCGAGAAGAACACGGTTCCCTCGGATGGGAGTCGGTTCCCGGCAGCGATCTGGCTCTTTGCGAAAGCGAGGCCGAAGGTGGTCCCGATCCCCATGACCTCGCCGGTCGATCGCATCTCCGGACCGAGCAGCGTATCCACCTCGGGGAACCGGTTGAAGGGCAGCACCGCCTCCTTCACGGACACGTGGCCCGAGACCGGATCGCGCAGCAGTCCCTCAGCGCGCAGCTCGGACAACGTCGCACCCACCATCACCCTGGCAGCGACCATCGCGACCGGCACGCCGGTGGCCTTGGCCACGAACGGCACGGTCCGGCTGGCCCGCGGATTGGCCTCGAGCACATAGGCGACGTCGTCCTTCACCGCGAACTGGACATTGCACAGCCCCCGGACATCGAGCGCATCGGCGATCGTCCGGACCTGCGCTTCGAGCCTGGCGACCATCGCCTCCGACAGTGTCTGCGGTGGTAGCGCACAGGCCGAGTCCCCCGAATGGACACCCGCCTCTTCGACGTGCTCCATGATCCCGCAGATCACCACCTCGCCGGTCGCGTCGCGCACGGCGTCCACGTCCACCTCGACCGCGTCCTCGAGGAATCGGTCCACCAGCACGGGCCGGTCCGCGGTGACCCCGCCTTCGCGTCCGAGCGATCCTCCTGCCCTGGTCATGGCCTCGACGGCCGACGTGAGCTGCCCGTCGTCGTACACGATTTCCATGGCCCGGCCGCCAAGCACATAGGAGGGCCGGACCAGCACCGGATACCCGACCCGCCCGGCCACCTCCACCGCGTCCGCCGCCGTGATCGCCGTCCCTCCCGGGGGCTGAGGGATCTCCAACCGGTTGCAGAGCACATTCCAGCGCTCCCGGTCCTCGGCCAGATCGATGGAGGTGGGCGCGGTGCCGAGGACCAATTCGGCAGGAAGACCGGCAGCCAGCTTGAGCGGGGTCTGCCCACCGAGGCTGACGATGACCCCGACCAGCCTTCCCCCGTCGACAGACGCCGCCAGTTCCGCTTCGATCACGTTGGCCAAATCCTCGGGGGTGAGGGGCTCGAAGTACAGGCGGTCCGAGGTGTCGTAATCGGTGGAGACCGTCTCCGGGTTGCAGTTGACCATGATGGTCTCGTAGCCGGCCTCACGGAGGGCGAACGATGCGTGCACGCAGCAGTAGTCGAACTCGATCCCCTGGCCGATCCGGTTGGGCCCCGACCCCAGAATGATCACCCGGGGCCGAGCCGACGAGCGGATCTCGTCCTCGTCCTCGGTGGTGGCGTAGTGGTACGGCGTGTGCGCCTCGAACTCGGCCGCGCAGGTGTCAACGGTCTTGAACGTCGACCGTACCCCGCGGGCCAGGCGGGCCGCACGCACGTCGTCGGTGGTGGTGCCGTCACCGAACAGGTAGGCCACCTGGGCATCGGAGAACCCCAGTCGTCGCAGGGTGCGCCACGCCCGCCGGTCGAGGTCGTCAATCGTCACGCCCAAGGTGATCTGGAGATCGAGCGCCATCCGAGCGTCAGTCACCGACGCCATCGCCGACAGGAACCACGGGTCGATCCCGGTGATCCGGGCCAGCCGATCCACCGAGACCCCCCGGCGCAGCAACGACTCGATCTGAAAGAGCCGCTCCGGTGTGGCGACGGCCACCGCCTCCTCCAAGGCGGGTACCGGCACCCGGTCCACGTCGTCCTCGAGGGGATCGGCGTTGAGCCCCGACCGGCCCTGTTCGAGAGACCGCACCGCCTTCTGCAGCGACTCGGGGAAGGTGCGCCCGATGGCCATCACCTCGCCCACCGACTGCATGCGCGTCCCCAGCTGGTCGGTGGAACCGGGGAGCTTTTCGAACGCCCATCTGGGGATCTTCGTCACCACGTAGTCGATGGTCGGCTCGAACGACGCTGGCGTCACCCCGGTGATGTCGTTGGTGACCTCGTCGAGCCGGTACCCGACAGCCAGGCGGGCGGCGATCTTGGCGATGGGGAAGCCGGTGGCCTTCGAAGCGAGAGCGGATGACCGTGACACCCTCGGGTTCATTTCGATGACCAACTGCCGCCCGTCGGTCGGGTCCACCGCGAACTGGACGTTTGAGCCCCCGGTCTCGACCCCGACCCGGCGGATGCAGGCGAAGGCCGCGTCGCGCATCTGCTGGTACTCGACATCGGTCAGCGTCTGGGCCGGTGCCACGGTGATCGAGTCGCCGGTGTGGACGCCCATCGGATCGAAGTTCTCGATGGCACAGATGACCACGCAGTTGTCGGCGTGGTCGCGCATCACCTCGAGCTCGAACTCCTTCTGGCCGGCAATCGACCGCTCGACCAGCACCTCGCCCACCGGTGAGGCATCGAGCCCCTCGGCCGCCAGCCGGATCAGCCGCTCCCGCGAGACGGCGATGCCGGTGCCCGCTCCCCCGAGTATGAAGCTCGGCCGGACCATGATCGGATAGCCGATCTCGTCACCGATGGCCAGCGCCTCGTCGAGCGAGTGAGCGAACCCCGACGGAGGGACGGCCAACCCGATCTCCTCCATCGCCGCCTTGAACTGTTCGCGATTCTCGGCGGTGGTGATCGCCTGAGCGTTGGCACCGATCACTTCAACCCCGTACGCGTCGAGAGCACCACGCCCGGAGAGGGCCATCGTCAAGTTGAGCGCTGTCTGCCCCCCGAGGGTCGGGAGAAGCGCGTCGGGACGCTCTCGCTCGATGATGGCCACGAGGACGTCGGGGTCGAGAGGTTCGACGTAGGTCCGGTCGGCCATGGCGGGATCGGTCATGATGGTGGCCGGGTTGGAGTTGGCGAGGACGACCCGGAACCCCTCTTCGGCCAGCACCCGGCACGCCTGGGGTCCCGAGTAGGCGAACTCGCACGCCTGGCCGATGACGATGGGACCCGAACCGATCACCAGGATCGACTCGATGTCGTGACGACGGGGCATCAACGCTCCTTCGGGTTCGGGCGGGTCGTGGTGGCGTCCATCAGCGATCGGAACTCTTCGAACAGGTAGCGGGCATCGTGGGGGCCGGGGCCCGCCTCCGGGTGGTACTGCACGCTGAACACCGGGGCATCAGGGGAGCGCAGTCCTTCGATCACCCCGTCGTTGAGATTGACGTGCGTCACCGTGGCCGCACCGAGCGACCCTTCTGCCACCGCGTAATTGTGGTTCTGCGACGTGATCTCCACCACCCCCGTCTCCAGCCGCTTGACCGGGTGGTTCCCCCCGTGATGGCCGAAAGGGAGCTTGTACGTGGCGGCGCCGAGGGCGCTGGCGAGCAGCTGGTGCCCGAGGCAGATGCCGAACACCGGTACGGTGCCCGCCTCGACCAGACGCCGGATCTGGGAGACGATGCCGGCCAGGGCGGCCGGATCGCCAGGACCGTTGGAGAGGAAGATGCCGTCCGGACCACGGGCCAGGACCTCGTCAGCCGGCGTGGTGGCCGGCACCACGGTGATGGTGGCCAGCGCCCCCAACTGGCGGAGCATGGACTCCTTGATCCCGAAGTCGTAGGCGACCACCCGGTACGGCCCGTCCCCGCGGGTATAGGGCACCACCGTCGTCACCTCCGACACCAGGTCGCGACCGTCGGTTGGCCGGGCCCGACGGGCGGCTTCCCTCAGCGCGTCCTCGGACGCCGTGCCGAAGGCGCAGGGCATGGCGCCGTGGCGCCGCAGGTGACGGGTCAGGCGTCGGGTGTCCACTCCGCTGATCCCGGAAATCCCGTGCCGATCGAGGAACGCTCCGAGGGACTCTTCGGATCGCCAGTTGCTGGGCTGATCAGCCAGATCGCGCACGACGATCCCACGGCAGAACGGCCGTGCCGCCTCGTCGTCGGTACGGTTTGCCCCGTAGTTCCCGATGTGAGGGTAGGTGAAGGTGATGACCTGCCCGGCGTAGGACGGATCGGTGATGACCTCTTGGTAGCCGGAGAGCACGGTGTTGAAGACCGCTTCCCCGGAGGTGACGGTGGAGCCAGTACCGCTGGAGTCAGTGCCAGAAGCGGCTGCGCCGACCGCTTCGCCCTCGAAGACCTCCCCGTCGGCGAGCACCAAGAGGGCCGGAGGACGGGGCGGCATGCCGTTCCGACCGCTCATCCCTGCTCGTCGCTGCTCATTGCTGCGCCTCCTTGCTCGTCGCTGGACCGGTCTGCCGACTGTCGCTCGTCGCCGTGCCACCCGGCTGATCGTTGTGCCACCCGGCTCGTCGCCGTGCCACCCGGCTGATCGCCGTGCCACCCGGCTCATCGTTGCGCCACCGCATCCACCACCACCGGCTCGCCGCGGAACAGTGTGTGCCGCACCCGCCCGGTCAGGGTCCGACCTGCATAGGGCGTGTTGCGGCTGCGGCTGGCCAGTGCCGACGGATCGACCGTCCAGGTGGCGACCGGGTCGATCACACAGAGGTTGGCCGGGCTGCCGGCGACCACCGGACCCCCCTGCTCGCCACCGGAAGCGACGTCCAACCCGGCGATCGCCGCCGGCCTCCAACTGAGGAGCCCGACAACCTGACGGAGCGGGAGTCCGAGCTCGGTGATCGCCAGGGACAGCGCGGTCTCGAGGCCGAGCATGCCCGGGGGCGCTTGGTCGAACGGGAGATCCTTCGACTCGGGAGGATGAGGAGCGTGGTCGGTGGCAATCGCGTCGATGGTCCCGTCGGCCAGACCGACGACGATCGCTTCGACATCGTGCTGCGAGCGAAGCGGCGGGTTGACCTTGAACACGGGATCGTAACCAGAGACATCCGAATCGGTGAGCGCAAAGTGATGAGGCGCTGCCTCGGCGGTGACCGGGACCCCATCGGCCTTCGCACGACGGACCAGATCCACCGACCGGGCGGTGGACAGGTGAAGGAAGTGGACGCGCGTGCCGGTGTGGCCGGCCAGGGCGATGTCCCGTGCGACCATCACTTCCTCCGCCAGCCCGGGGATGCCTGGGACACCGAGCCGGCTCGACCACGAACCTTCGTGCATGGAACCACCGCCGGCGAGCGACGCGTCCTCGCAGTGCTGGGCCAAGGTCACCCCGAGCGCTCCTCCGTACTCGAGCGCACGACGCATCACTCCGGCCGACTGCACCCCGGCCCCGTCGTCGGTGAAGATCCGTACGCCGAGGGCGGCCATCTCGGCCATCGGAGCCAGCCGCTCGCCCCTCCGCCCGACCGTGATGGCGCCGGCCACGGCAACCTCCGCCGTCGCAGCTCGCGCCAGATCCAGCACAGCACGGACTGCCGCGGCCGAGTCGAGCGGAGGATCCGTGTTGGGCATCGCCACCACCGCGGTGAACCCACCGACCGATGCCGCTCGGCACCCGGTCTCGACCGTCTCGGACTCCTCGCCACCCGGCTCGCGCAAGTGGGTGTGGAGATCGACCAGCCCAGGGGTGACGACACAGCCGCCGGCGTCGAGGACGTGCGCGCCAGGCGGGGCCGTCAGATCCAGGCCCACCGCCTGCACCCGGCCGCCCGCGACCACGACGTCAGCCCGACGCTCGCCGGTGGCGTCCACGACCGTCCCGCCCTGCACCAGGACCGCACCGGCCGCTGCCGCGGGCTCACCCATGATCGCTCCCCTCGGTCGTTCCCTGACCCAGGACCAGAAAGAGCACGGCCATCCGCACCGCCACCCCGTTGGTCACCTGGTCGGTGATCCGGGCGGACGGCAGCTCGGCCACCTCGGACGCGATCTCCACGCCCCGCACCATGGGACCCGGATGCAGGATGATCGTGCCCGGCTCCATGGTGGCGGCCCGCCGGGCGGTCAGCCCGAAACACGCGGTGTACTCGCGCAGGCTGGGGACGCACTGGCCGCTCCCGCGCTCGGCCTGAAGGCGGAGCAACGACACCACGTCGGCCGAACGGAGTGCACGATCGAGATCGTGGCTGACGCCGGCAATCGGCCAACCCTCCAGAGACGGCGGGAGCAGCGTGGGGGGGGCGACCAGGGTGACCGACGCGCCCAAGCCCGCATACGCGGCCACCTGGGACCGGGCCACCCGGCTGTGACGGACGTCCCCGACGATCACCACCCGCAAGCCCGAGATCCGCTCGGTCCCCTCGTCACCGCCACCGAACGCCTGGCGGACCGTATAGAGGTCAAGCAGTGCCTGGGTGGGATGTTGGTGCCATCCGTCGCCGGCGTTGACCACTGCACAGCTCTGCACCCAACGGGCCACCTGGGCGGGTGCCCCCGATGATGGGTGCCGGATCACGATGGCATCGATCCCCATGGCTTCGATGGTCTCAACCGTGTCGCGCAGGGACTCGCCCTTGTTGAGCGACGACGAGCCGGTGGCGAAGGAAAGCACGTCCGCCGAAAGCCGCTTGGCCGCCGTCTCGAAGGACACCCGGGTCCGGGTGGAGTCCTCGAAGAAGAGGGTCGCCACCGAGCGACCGCGCAGAGCGGGCACCTTCGGGTTGGCCCGGTGACCGACCTCGACGAACGAGTCGGCCACCCGCAGCACCTCGGCCACACCGTCCGGACCGAGATCGCCCACGTCGAGGAGGTGACGGGGGATCGGGCTCACCTGGGCACCAGATCCCCGAGGGCCACGCCGTCCTCGGAGACGTCGACCATCTCGTCGCGACGGGTGGGGAGGTTTTTGCCGACATAGTCCGGTCGCACCGGGAGCTCCCGGTGCCCCCGGTCCACCATCACCGCGAGCTGCACGGCCTGCGCCCGGCCGTACTCTCCCAGCGCGTTCAACGCCGCCCGGATCGTCCGTCCGGTGAACAGCACGTCGTCGACCAGCACCACCGTGGTGCCGGTCAGGTCGAATCCGATGTCGGTCACCGCCTCGGGAAGGACCGGGCGGAGACCGATGTCGTCGCGGTAGAAGGCGACATCGAGCGTGCCGACCGGAACCGGGGTGGCATCCACCTGTTCGAGCGCAACGGCCAGCTGCCGGGCGATCGGCACCCCACCGGTCTGCAGGCCCACCAGGACGAGGCGGTCGAGACCACGGTTGCGCTCGGCGATCTCGTGCGCCATCCGGGTGATGGCGCGATGAACGTCCGCGGAGGTCATCACGTGCGCCCGAGGAACGAACACCGAACCCCGCGCACGGGTGTGGCTGCGCTCTCGTTCGGCCATGCTCTCCTCCTGTCCGTACGGGCCTCACGGGACCCGCTTCACGGTCAGGTGGTCACTGTAGCGCGGCCGCGGCCGCGGCCGCCGGCGCGGTGGGCGACACCGGCCCGGCCCGAGCGGTGGCCGGACGAGTGCCCGCCCGCAGCTCGGCGAATCGTGCACCCGCATCCCGGATGGTGCCCATGTGGGTCACCAGGGCTTCCCGAGCGGAGTCCGCCGCTGGGGTGAGACCCTCCAACGCCTCGATCTTCCAGTGCCGGGTGACCACGGGCGCCAGTACCGAGTCGTGATAGATCCCGAGGTCGAAGATGCCGGCCAGGGCGATCGAGTAGGCGTGCTGGGTGAAGCCGGGGATGCCAGTGCCCGGCATCTCGAACGAACGCACCATGCGCTCGGCCGCCTCGACCATGCCGCTCGGGTCGAGTGCGAACGCCTCGGTGGCCAGATCCCGGTAGAAGAGGAAGTGGAGGTTCTCGTCCGCCGCCACCTGGGTCAGGATGGCCCGTCCGGAAGGATCCTCGATCGCCTGGCCGGTGTTGCGATGAGCCACCCGGGTCGCCAGCTCCTGGAGGGTCACGTAGACCAGGCCGTCGGCCACTCCGCCGGCGAACCCGGGGAACCAACCGCGCCCGACCTGCGCCATCCGGGCCCGTTCGAGGGCCACCGGGTCGAGCGTGCGGGTCACGGTCGCCCAATCCCGGATGGCGACCGAGTGACGTGCCTCCTCGGAGGTCCAGCGCCGGCCCCACTCGCCCCAGGGGCCGTTGTCGACCCCGAACGAGTGATCCAGCGCCAGCGTGTAGTACGGCAGGTTGTCCTCGGTGAGCAGATTGACGAACAGCGCGCTCCGGGCACCTTTGGTCACCTCGGTCTCAGCGTTCGTCCACTGCCAGTCGAGCTCGAAGTCCCGACCTTGCGACCAGGGGACCATGCGATGGGGAAACCACTCTTTGGTCAGCGAGAGGTGCCGCTCCAAGAGGCGCTCCACCACCGGTGTCAGCTGCCGATACAACGCAGCCTGTGCTGTCGCCTCAGCATCAGGTCGCCGTGACCAGTATGTCCCCCCGTACCCCATCAGACCATTTTACTGACCGACCCGTCAGTAGACAACCGGTCGGTCAGTGGCAGGGCCAGGCAGGCCTAGGCAGGACACGGCAGGGCCAGGCAGGACACGGCAGGGCGCGGCAGGGCGCGGCAGGGCGCGCCCACTAGGTCAGACACGGATCTGAACCGCCAGCGTGGCCAGAACACCGTTGACGAACCGGCCCGACTCGTCGGTCGAGTACCCGGTGGCCAGCTCCACCGCCTCGTTGAGCACCACCGCGGTGGGCACGTCGTCCGACCCCAGCAGCTCGGCCACCGCCAAGCGGAGCACGTTCCGGTCGACCACCGCCATCCGGTCGACCTCCCATCCGATCGCCGCCTCGCCGATCATCCGGTCGATCTCGTCGGAGCGTTCCTCGACGATGCCGAGCACGTCGACGGTGTAGGGATCGGGGGGAACGGCCAAGGCGCCGAGCACCGCGGAGGGTGCCACCCCTTTCAGATCCGCCTCGTACAGGAGCGACAGCGCCCGTTCCCGAGCCTGACGGCGCGAGGTCTCCATCGTGAACCGTTAGGCCCGGGTCAGGTACTCCCCGGTCCGAGTGTCCACCTTGATCCTCTCGCCGGGGTTCACGAACAACGGGACCTGCAGGACCAGCCCGGTCTCCACCGTGGCCGGCTTCCGGGCGCCGGACACCCGGTCCCCCTGCAACCCTGGTTCGGTGTCGGTCACCGTGAGCTCCACCGCAGCGGGAAGGTCCACTCCGACGATCTCGGTACCGTAGAACTGGAGCACCGCATCGTCGCCCTCCTTCAGGTACTGGGACGCCTCTGCCAGCGAGCCGGCCGGTACCGGAAGCTGCTCGTAGGACTCGGTGTCCATGAACACGTAGTCGGAGCCGTCACGGTAGAGGAACTGCATGCCCCGCTTGTCGATGATGGCCTGCTCGAGCTTTTCGTCGGCCCGGTAGGTGCGCTCGATGACCGCTCCGGAACGGACGTTCTTCAGCTTGGTCCGGACGAACGCTCCACCTTTGCCCGGCTTCACGTGCTGGAACTCGACCACGGAACACAGCCCTTCAGGGAGGTCGAGGGTCATGCCGTTTCGCAGGTCGTTGGTCGAGACGGCCATCAGCGGGGACTTCTCATCAGGGCGACATCCTTCGGGAACTGGGTGAGCGGGCGGCTGCCGGCATCGGTGACCACCAGGGTGTCCTCGATGCGCACGCCACCGGTCCCGGGGAGGTACACGCCCGGCTCCACGGTGACCACAGCACCAGATGCGAGGATAGCAGTGGAACCCGCACCGACGGACGGGGCTTCGTGGATGTCGAGGCCGACGCCGTGCCCGGTCCCGTGCTCGAACCGCTCGGCCCAACCGGCCTCGGCGATGATGTCGCGGCAGACCGCGTCCACTGCCGCCGCTCCGGCACCGGGCCCCACCGCGGCCACACCCGCCTGTTGCGCGGCACCGACCACCGCGAACACCGTGGCCAGCTCGCCCGTGGGCTCACCACCGACCACGAAGGTCCGGGTCATGTCCGATCGGTAGCCGTCGTAGACCGCTCCGAAGTCGACCACCACCGGATCGCCTGGTCCGATCAGCCTGCCTCCCGGTCGGGCATGGGGTTTGGCGGAGTTCTCCCCCGACGCCACGATCGTCTCGAAGGCACTCTCCTCGGCCCCGCCTTGGCGCATGGCGTGGTCGAGCGCGGCGGCGAAGGCGGCCTCGGTGATCCCCCCGGGAGCAGTCAGCAGTGGGAGCACCGCCTCGAGCGCCCGGTCGGCGATGGCCGCGGCCCACTCCATCCGCGCGATCTCGCCGGCGTCCTTGATCACGCGGAGCCGCTCCACCAGCCCCCGTGTCGGCACGACCTCAGACCCCTGGAACAGTTCATCCCAGGATCGCTGCGCCGCCCACGTCACCGTGTCGGCTTCGAGCCCGACGACCGGCTCCCCGGCCAACAGTCCGGCCAGCGCGTCACGTTGGACTTGCACGCCCCCCACCACCATCGCCACCTGATCGTCTGCCCCCGATGCCGCCAGTTGCTCGGCCGACTGGGTCCGGTAACGTCCGTCGGTGGTCAGGAGCGCCCGCTCGCCGGTCAGGCAGAGGATGCCGGCCGATCCCGTGAAGCCGGTCAGCCAGCGGATGTTCGCCGGGTTGGTCACCAACAGTCCGCCCATCGGACCGGCCGCGCCGCTGACCTCGCCGAGGAGGCCACGGAGCCGGGCGATCCGGCCGGTCACCGACAGCGGTGCCAGGTCGGCTCGTGTCGCCATCCAGTTCACACTCCGCCTCGGTCCGCCGGGAACTTCCGGTCCACCCCGAGGTTCACGCCGATCGCCTCGGCTCCGCCGCGGGCGCCATGCGCCGCTCCGATCCCCTTGCCTTCGTGGTTCGACGGGCGAGGTGCGAGGGTCGTCCCGGCCGCGGCGACGCGGTCGGCCGGGAACCCCGGACCGTCGACGTCCGGGTCGCCACTCGCCAGCCGGTTCCGATCGGGCCCCGACCGCGGCAGGCTGAGACCGGAAGTGATCACCGGTCAGCTCCGTGCTGGTCCGCACCCATCGCCGCCAGGGTAGCCAGCACGTCGGAGACCGCCACACCCCGGACCGCTTCGGGTCCGACGGGCCCATCGAGCACGAAGGTCAGGTCGTGGTGGGCCTTTTTGTCGCGGGCCATGAATTCGACCAGGGTTGCCGCCCGGCTTCCCGGCGGAAGCTCGGACGACAGATCGAACCCGGCGATCACCGTGCGGTGCAGTTCGACTCGTTCGTCGTCGATCCGGTCCAGCCGTCGCGCCAGAAGGGCGGCGAACAGCAGACCCACGGCCACGGCCTCGCCATGTCGAAGATCCGGCCGGCCGCCATCCTCGAACCTGGCTGCCTCCAGCGCGTGGGCCAGTGTGTGCCCGTAGTTCAGCACCATCCGCCGGCCCCCCTCGTGCTCGTCGGCGGCGACCACCTCGGCCTTGATCGCCACGCACCTCGCCACCTGCTCGGGGAGTGTCAGGTCGAGCAACGAGGCGTCCGGGCTCCCGACGCGCTCGGCTCCCCCGCCGGTCAAGAATGCGTACTTCGCCATTTCGCCCCGGCCCGACGTCCACTCGCGGGGGGGAAGGGTCGAAAGGACCTCGGAGTCGCAGAGCACCGCCTTGGGTTGCCAGAACGCCCCGACCAGGTTCTTTCCCTCGGGCAGGTTCACGCCGGTCTTGCCTCCGATGGCGGCGTCGACTTGTCCGAGCAGGGTGGTCGGCACGTTCACATATGCCGTACCTCGATGGAACGATGCTGCCGCGAAGCCGGCGAGGTCGGTCACGACCCCTCCACCGACCGCCACGACCACGTCCGCACGGCTGAGACCGGTACGGGCGAACGCCCGGCAGAGCTGCTCGACGGTGGCCAGCGACTTGACCCCTTCGCCATCGGGCACAGTGTGCACCTCGAACGGCAGGCCTGGATCCACGGTTACCGGAATGCCTTCCTGGGTGACGATGGCGGCACGACCCGCCCCCGGCAGCACGTCAGCCAGGACCGACGCCAGCTCGTGCCGGGCACCGGCGCCGACCATCACCGGGTAGGCCCTGTCCCCGAGCTCGACCGGGACGGTGATCATCGTCGCAGGCCTGGCGTTGCCGGTCCCGTTGCCGGTGCCGTTGCCGGTCCCGTTGCCGGTCCCGTTGCCGGTCCCGTTGCCGGTCCGGCGGCCGACCCGCCGGCGGGAGCGGCCGCGGCGAGCACACGGCTGGCGACCTCGTCTGGTGTGCAGCCGTCGACCTCGACGACGGCGTCGGAGACCGACTCGTACCACGGCCGGCGACAGGCTTCGAGGGCGGTCACGGTTGCGGCGACGCTACGGGCTGCCGCGCTTGCGGCTGCCGCCGGATCGAGTAGCGGCCGGCCCGCTCCGTCGCCGACCCGCTCCACCAGGGTCGGGAGTGACGCCCGGAGCCACACCACCGAGCCGGCTGTCGCCAGCAGTGCCCGATTCGCCTCGTCCACGACCGCGCCGCCCCCCACCGAGATCACCATCCAACGACGACCAGACAGGAGGTTCGCCAGCGCGCGGCGTTCGAGTGCCCGGAACGCCGGTTCGCCGCCATCGGCGAAGATCTGAGCGACGGTGCTCCCGGCGGCGTCCTCGACAACGGCATCCACGTCGGCAAAGTCCCAACCCAGCCGATCGGAGACCAGGCGGCCCACGGTCGTCTTCCCGACCCCGGGCATGCCCACCAGGATGAGTCGCTCAACCATCGTCCGACATGCCAACCGCCGCCGAAGGAGTCTCCCCGAGCGAGTCGAGATACCCGTGGTGGTTCCGGCGGAACTCTGCCACCGAGTCGCCCCCGAACTTTCGCAGCGATTCGTCCGCCAGCACGAGCGCCAGCATCGTCTCGGCGACGACACCCATGGCCGGCACCGCGGTCACGTCCGTGCGCTCCTTGAAGGACACCGTCGATTCCTTGGTGACGACGTCCACCGTCTCGAGCGAAGGTCGGTTCAAGGTGGCGAGCGGCTTCATCGACGCTCGGGCCACGATGGGCGAGCCAGTGGAGATGCCGCCTTCGATCCCCCCGGCCCGGTGGGTGTCACGGACGTAGCCTCCACCCAGCCGACCGGCGTCGTCGCGGCCACCACCGGCGAGACCGACCGCATCCCCGTTGCCACGCTCCCCGGCGGGATCGGTACCACCGCCCGAGCCCGCAGCGGCCACGCGAATCGCATCATGGGCTACCGACCCGCGCAACGCAGGGAGCTCTAGGCCGTCCCCGATCTCGACCGCCTTGATCGCCTGGATGCTCATGAGTGCCTGGGCAACCAGCGCGTCGAGACGTCGGTCCCAGTGCACATGGCTGCCCAACCCGACTGGCACCCCGTACGCCACGACCTCGGCCACCCCACCCAGGGAGTCTCCATCCTTCGCAGCCGCCTTGATCGCGGCCACCATGCGAGCTTCCGCCTCCGGGTCGGCGCACCGGACCGACGATTCGTCGATCCGCTCGAGGTCTGCGATCGTCGGGAGCGTGCCGGCCGGCGCCCGCTCGGGACCCAGTTGCACGACATGACTGACGATGTCCACCCCGATCTGCCCGACGAGGAGCTTCGCCAAGGTGCCGGCCGCGACGCGCGCTGCGGTCTCCCTCGCCGACGCCCGCTCCAGCACATCCCGTGCGTCGGCCAGCCCGTACTTCAACATGCCGGCGAGATCGGCATGACCCGGTCGCGGCTGGGTGAGCACCTTCGCCGGAAGGCCGGGGGCCGGAGACATCTCCTCCTCCCACTTCGGCCACTCGGTGTTGGCGATCTCGATGGCCACCGGTGATCCGATGGTGCGACCATGCCGGATACCGCCCAGCAAGGTCACCTCGTCGACTTCGAACCGCATCCGTGGGCCTCGACCGTAACCGAGCCTGCGACGAGCCAGTCCCCGCTGGATGTCCCCGGACGTGACCAGCAGGCCGGCCGGCAAACCCTCGACCACCACCACCAGCGCGCGTCCGTGAGACTCTCCGGCGGTCAGGTAGCGAAGCATCCGGGCAAATCTAGTACCCGGCCGCTAGGGACCCGGCCCCGCAAGGGACGCCACTCACCCGGTCCGTGGCGTCCAGGCAACGCGTGCTCACCCTCCCGTTCCAAACAGGCTGTGGGCCACGTGGCCGCCGTAGAAGACGGCGAGGACCGCGCCGACCGCCAGCGCCGGAGCGAAGGGGATCCGCGTCTTGCGACCGGTGGACGCACCGATCATCAACACCACCCCGAAGAGCATGCCGAGCACGAACCCGGCCAGAAAGGCCAGGTACGCATGCAACAGGCTCAGAAATCCGGTGGCGATGCCGATGACCCCGGCAAGACGGACATCCCCGTAGCCCATCCCTCTGGGAACAAACCACCACACGGCGAAGAACACCCCGAAAGCGACCACGCCACCGATCGCCGATCCGATCAGCGAGTGCCATCGGGCGTCGATGCCGGCCGTAGCGACCAGCAACGGGACGATGAGCGCGGTGGCCCCGTACACCAGCCACCGGGGCACCATGCGGTGCGAAAGATCGGTGAAGGACACGGCCACCAAAAAGGCCACGAACACGCAGTACGGAGCCAATTCGATGTCGGCTCCGACGTGGACCGCGAGGGCGTAGAACAGGGCGCCGGTCAGCACGGCAGCGGCGGCGGTGCGCACCGGCGACCGCCCTTGCGGCAGCAGGGACCGGACCGTCACCCGGTCGGCGCCCGCCGGCTGGTCCTGGTCCTGGTCCTGGTCCTGGTCCGCACGCTCCTCCGCACGCCGACGCTGTTCGAGCGCCCGGCTCCGATCGGCGAGGGTCTGACCCAGCGGATCCAGCACCCCGCCGACCACGACTCCGGCAACGGCTGTCCCCACCACCAACGCGAGATCCACCGAAGCAACGTACCGGACGCGGCGCCATCGGCACGGCATCGTTGCGCACCAGGGAAACTCGAACCTTCGACCTGCCCACCGTCGATGCAACGATGCCCTGCTATGAGGCAGCCCCGGGCGGAGATGGACCACGCCCTCGAGGAGCGGTCGTGGTCCTCCAGGAAACCTTCGGGGTCAACGCCCACATCGAGGAAGTCACCCGGAAGTTCGCCTCGGCCGGCTACCAATCAATCGCACCCCACCACTTCCATCGCACGGGCGGCCCCGCCTTCGGGTACGACGATGACTCCCTCGTGATGGAACAGATGGGCGCGTTGAGCGACGAAGGTCATCGTGGCGGATGCCAGAAGCGTCGTGGACCACCTGACCGGGGCGGGGTGGTCGACCCAGCAGATCGGAGCAGTGGGCTTCTGCATGGGCGGCCGGGCCGGCTTCCTCGTCGCAGGACACCTCCCCCTCGGTGCTGCGGTCGGCTTCTACGTGGGGGCGATCGTGACCGGTCGCAACGGACACATGGGTGCACTCCTCGACCTGGTTCCCCGCCGGCAAGCGCCCTGGCTCGGACCGTTCGGCGTCGACGACCAGGCGATCCCGGTGGCCGTCGGCGAACGCCTGCGACCAGACCAGGTGGAGCACTCCCAGCTCGACACGCGGACCGTGCGGTACTCGGGGTAGAACACGGGTTCCACTGTGATGCTCGCCCCTCGTATGCAGCGGATGCCGGTGCCGATGCCTGGGGGCAGACATTGGAGTGGCTTGATGATCATCTGGCAATCGCCTCACCAGCACGGGGGCCTCACCAGCATGGGGGCCTCACCAGCATGGGGGCCCCACCAGCATGGGGCGTCAACTCATCACCGATAGCGGTATTCGCACTACTCTAGGTAGTGACTCCGGCCACTCTGAGCGCATTTCATCATCCTTCGCCCGCCTGTTTTGACTCCATGGAGTGACGTCACGGAGAATCACGGCGTCATGGCGCCCCCCGAAAAAGCAGCCCCGGACCCGGTGGACGCTTCGGGGGCGAACGGGAGCTGGCAGGCAGACCTGTCCGCTGCCGTTCCGGCGGGGCGCTGGGTGGTGGATCCGGCTCGGACGACGGTGGCGTTCGTCGCTCGACATCTCCTTGTAAGCAGGGTGACCGGTACGTTCACCCGGATCGCCGGCCTGATCGACGTGGCCGATCCCCCACTCCTGTCGTCGGTCCAGGCGATGGCGGACACCGCGTCACTCACGACCGGGGACATCGCTCGCGACGAACACCTGTTGTCACCCGCGTTCTTCGATGTCGACCGATGGCCCACCCTTGCACTGTCCGGGAGCGGCTTGCGGGCGCATCCCAGACGCAGCGACCTCTATGAGCTCGACGCCGCGTTGACGATCCGAGATGTGACCCGAACGGTCACCCTCGAGGTCTCGGCCACCGAGATCGGAGGCGATGCGCACACCGGCCGGTCTCGTCGCACTGCCCGGTTCGCAGCCAACGGAACCGTCAACCGGAAGGACTTCGGTCTCCAGTGGAACGCCGCCATCGAGACCGGCGGCGTGGTGGTAGGCGACATGGTGACCCTTGTCATCGACGCGGTCGCCGAGCTCGACTCCTGATACTGCGGTCGCTCCCCACCTCCGACGCCCGTCTTCCTGCCGGGCTCCACGACACGATCCCCCACAGCGGCCGTGCCTGCCATGATGGGGTTGTGGACGACTCCTCACGCTCGAGCACCGCCGGTACCCACGAATGGGTCAGCTTCCCGGACCAGGAAGAAGACCGGACCTGGCAGTTCGACGTGACCTTCCTCACCAGCTCGTGGACCTGTCTCTTCGGGAAGGGCTGCCAGGGCGTGCTCACCGGAGCCGCCCCCGAGCTCGAACAGGGCTGCTGCTCCTACGGCGCTCACTTCACCGATAAGAAGGACGCCCGGAGGGTCGAGGCGGCAGCGCAGGAATTGGATTCCGAGCTCTGGCAGTTCCACCAGCGCGGCCGCAAACACGGCGTTGTCCGCCGGCTGGCCGACGGCGACCTCGGGACCCGTACCGTCAAGGGGGCCTGCATCTTCCTCAACCGGCCTGGGTTTGCCGCCGGAGCCGGATGCGCGCTCCACCTGGCGGCAGAGCGCCAGGGCGTCAGCCACGTCGAGCTCAAGCCCGATGTCTGCTGGCAGCTTCCCCTGCGCCGCGAAGACCAGACGGACACCGACGGTCACGTGACATCGGTGATACGCCAGTGGGATCGGCGGCACTGGGGTGAAGGGGGTTCCGAGTTCCACTGGTGGTGTACCGAGGATCCCGCCGCGTTCACCGGTGACCGGCCCGTCTACGTCGCCATGCGCGCCGAACTTGAGTCGATGGTGGGAAGAGGCGTCTACCGCCGCCTCGCCGAGTATCTCGACCGCAGGACCGGACCGGTCCCAGTGCAGCTCCTCGCGCATCCCTCGATCCGACAACCCCCACAGCAGGTGAGCAGCTGAACAGCAGGTGAGCAGCTGAACAGCAGCTGAACAGCTGAGGGCCTACTCCCTGAGCGGGTCGTCCTCCAGGTCGGACTCCCTCTTCGGGGTCGTACCCAGGATGGCGTCGTAGTCGTCCTCGGTCGCCAAGCACCAGGAGGCGTGCCGATCCTCCGGGTCCGCGCCGCATTCCGGACACGCCTTGCTCGCTGTCGAGACGGAGCGCTTGAGGCTGCGTGCTTCTTCGAAGCGGCGATGCCGTCCCTTCTTCACCGAACCAACTCCTTGCCCCCGGCCGTAGCGGCACCCATCGAACCCGCAGGTCACTACCCCGGCGAGCCGGCGCAACCGCCCTAGTGGATGGTCACACTCTAGTCACGCCGGCTTGTCCGTGTGACGCGCCCGGCCCACGGGTACCATCGCCGCATGCCCGCTGGATTCAATCCCGATGAGATGGTGGCACGGTTCCGTTCCCGCGCCGAAGCGGTGCGCACTCGCGGCCTCCCTCCGGTCGAAGGCCCGGAGCGGCAACGCATCAAAGAGCAGATGCAGCTCGACTTCATGGACTACGCCATGGTCGGCGATGCGACCGCCGAGATGGAGGACGGCATCCTGACCCTTCGGATCGACCTGAGACCCCCGGAACCACGACCTCGCTGATCAGCGCCGGACCGCTCCCCGGGCTGGTTGACACCGTCATCCGGATCAACCTCCGTAGTGCATCCGGGTGTCCTCCATGCGCAATACCGGGCGTCCTGTCGGCTCGATCTCCCCGGCGTCGGCCACCTCGCCCACGAGGAGCACGTGACTCGCCGTCCGGTCGGAGTCTCCCTCGCCTGTGCCCTGTCCGGTCCCGGTGGCGTCCACCGGGTGCACCACCGTGCGGACCCCCGTACACACCAACCACGCCACCGCCGACGCGAGCACC
>DAHXOD010000189.1 GCA_027365055.1 bacterium | reverse complement strand
CCTGGTGGCGGCTGAGACCGTGTATGTGTTGGAGTCGCTCTACCAGGCGCCCCGCAACGAGGTGGCCACCGCGCTTCGGTCGCTTGTTGCGTTCGAGTCGCTCGTCTGCGTGGACCCAGCGCTACTTCTCCGAGCGATCGAGGTGTACGAGACTGATCGCATCGACTTCGCCGAGGCCTACCTGGTCGCCTGCGCCGAGAGCACCGGGGTCGGCAAGGTAGCGTCCTTTGATCGATCCATTGACCGCGTGGACACCATCGAGCGGATCGAGCCACCACCACTCTGACAGCGCAGCAAGCAGAAGATCCGCCCGAGAGTCCGGCGTCACGACCACCGGAACGGCGCCGATCGGCACGTCTGGAGTGCCTCGGGGGATATCGCCGCGCTCAGAGCGCCCTACACGAGCATCCACAAAGTCGGATCCTGTCGATAGTTATCTACGATCCGCTATGCTCTGTTGCATGGACACTGCGGCTGTCTTCTTGCGGGACGCCAGGCATCGCGCGCGCCTGTCTCAGGTGGAGCTGGGACGTCGGGCTGGGGTGACCCAGAGCGTGGTCAGCGCCTATGAGTCCGGTGCCCGCCAGCCGTCGGTCCCGATGCTCGCCCGGCTGGTTGCCGCCACCGGGTTGGAGC
>DAHXOD010000188.1 GCA_027365055.1 bacterium | reverse complement strand
GGCGTCTCGCCGAGGCGCACATCGCCCCGCCCGCCCAGCGTGAGCTGCGAGAGCTGGTCCGCCACCGCGCCAAGCTGGTGTCGGTGCGCTCCGGGCTGAAAGCCGGCGTGCACGCTCTGCTCGCCAACCAAGGTGTCCGGGTGGAGGTCTCGGACCTGTTCGGGCTCGCGGGCCGGGCGATGCTCGAACAGGTGCCTCTCGACGAGGTCTACCGGTTGCGGGCCGACTCGTTTTGCGGGCTGATCGACGCGTTGAGCAAAGACATCGACCGTTTCGCCAAGCTGGTCGACGCTCGCCTCGCCGACGATCCCGGCTACCGGGCGGTCCAGGCGATCCCCGGTGTCGGCCCGGTCCTCGCGGCGGTCTTCGTAGCCGAGATCGGAGACGTCGGCCGCTTCGGCGGCCCCGCGCAGCTCGCGAGCTGGGCGGGGCTCACCCCCCGCCATCGCGAGTCCGACACCCACGTGCAGCGCGGTCACATCACCAAGCAAGGATCGCGTCTGGTGCGCTGGGCCGCGGTCGAGGCCGTCGGCCGCCAACACGGCGCCACACCCGTCGCCACCTTGCAGCACCGGGTCGCGGACCGTCGAGGCAAGAACATCGGCAGGGTCGCGGGCGCCCGCAAGCTTCTCACCCTC
>DAHXOD010000187.1 GCA_027365055.1 bacterium | reverse complement strand
TTCTCGTCTCCCCCGAGCTGACAAGATAAATACCGCACCTGGTGTGAGAAGCGCGGCGTGCAGCCCTACCCATTTGCCAAAGCCGAGCCACCCAACGTGCGGGCACGCTGGCTGTAGGGGCATCGGTTACACCAACGAGCGCCGCTATGGCTGGGGTGTCACCAAACGACGACCGCCGAATGGCGGCAGTGAGCCACCCCGGAACGCCGGCTCGGTGGAGACCCCTCCTGGGCGGCGTGGGCGGCGTTCAACACTGGATGGCAAAACGGGCCGCAGCGCACACACGCCGCAGATCCGACGCATCCAGCCGGCCGACGCGCTGGACGAGCACGTCTTTCGGCAGCGGCAGGACGTTGTCGAGGTTCGCCACGCACCGGCGGGGGAGACCATGGGCAGGCCCGAGCGGGACCTCCGTCGGGATGTCTCTCACTCGGCTGGTCACCGGGGCCACGAGGATCGTGGTCAATCGGGGGAGGATCGAGCTCCTGGTGAGCACGACCACCGGTCGGCGCTTGTCGCCTGGCACTTCAGCGAACCAGACATCGCCTCGCTCGGGTTGAAGCGCCTTCCTGCTCATTCGCCTTCCTCGTCCCAGGGCAAGTCGGCCCAGATCCCGGCGTCGACGACGTTGACCGTCTC
>DAHXOD010000186.1 GCA_027365055.1 bacterium | reverse complement strand
CAACGTCCATGCCGAAGATGAAGAGGCGTTGCGCTGGGCCGCTGCCAATGGACATGCCGCCGTCGTCGGCTTGCTGCTGGCCGCCGCCGCCGACCCCCATGTCAACCACGACGCTGCCTTGCGCCTGGCCGCCATCAATGGCCGCGTCGTCGTCGTCCGTATCCTGCTGTATGCGGGCGCCGATCCGGTGGCCGGCTGGGCCAATGCGCGTCCGCCAGCCCGCAACGTCATTGTAACCGCTTTCGAGGCCTGTGCCGACGCCATGACACCCGAGCAGCGCAGGTTACTGGCGGATCAATCGGAACGATTCGTGGGGTTGCGTGCAATGACCGATTCGTCACAACAAAATCAGAGCCTGCGCCTGAGCCGATGATTCCCCATCCAGCCAGCGCATTCGCGCGCGGAAAAGCTCTGATTGCGTTCGCCCAGTTGGGTCAGCTTGGCAATGTGGTGGCCGTGCTGGCCGCCGGCATCAACGTTCACACGCAAGATGACGCCGTCCTGTGTCAATCCGCTCGCTATGGTCATCTTGAGGTGGTCCGTACCCTGATCGCCGCCGGCGCCAACATCAACGCTTGGAATGGATTTCCGATCTATTGGGCCGCTCAGAACGGCCACGCCGAGGTGGTCTGCGCGCTCGTCCTGGCCGGC
>DAHXOD010000185.1 GCA_027365055.1 bacterium | reverse complement strand
AGGGGGAAGAAGAAGCGTATAGAGATGGTTGCCCACGACGGTGAATTTTTTCGGGGCGACCAGGAGGTTCTGTCGGACCTGGATGCGTGCATCGTAGTCGACGAAGTAATAGCGTTTCCCGAGGAAGAAGTCGCTTGCGCCAGTCATGGGAAGCTCGCCCCGGGCGGGTGAGGCGTCGAAGTAGAGGCCTCCGGGGGGAATGACGATCGATTTGCCATCGATTTTGGATCCCCGGATGACGAGCATCTCGTACTTGGGGATGGTGACTCCCATCGCATTGGTGATTTTTTTGCCGTCGATCCACCCCGGGATTCCTGCGAAGTCGAAGACGGGAGCGCGAGGCACGAGCGTTGCCCCCGGGAGGGTCGGTGAGGAGCCCCCGTCGACCGGGTAGAAAAGTCCCGGGGGAAAGGGAGGCATCACGGGATCTGCGGCCTGGGCCGTCGGCAATTTCGATGTTGCGATGAGGGCCAGTGCCGCAAAGGCCGAAACGGCATGGATGGAAAGGCGTCCAGGGCGATGAAGGATAACCTGTTTTTTGGCTGTCATTATTTGGATCCTTTCTCGATAAGGGGAAAGTCTAGCGGGTCACGGGAGAAAACCCGTAGCGCCTGTAAATTTTCTGTGCTGTTTTTGTAGAGAGGAAGGCGAG
>DAHXOD010000184.1 GCA_027365055.1 bacterium | reverse complement strand
ACTACTTTCTGCATCCGCCATCCTGCTTGCAGCGTGCGCGTCGTCAGCTGTGTCGCCGGCATCCAATGCCAAAGGGGGCGTGCAGGATGTAGTGCTGTGGGAATCCCATAATGGCCCGCCAGTTGGTACGGAGATGAGCGCGATGGTCTCCAAATTCGACGCCACCCACAAGAATGTTCACGTATCCATCGACGTCACCAAGGCTTCCTCGAAGCTGCAGGATGCGCTTGCTGCTGGTGATCCCCCCATTTTGGCTGAGATCAGCCACTATGACGGCGTATATGTGAAGGCTCACGCCCTGGTATCGTGGAACAGCTTCATGAAGGGCAGCTCCGTTGTCTCCAAGAGCAACTTCGTGCCAACGGTATGGCATAATGGCGAGGTAAACGGGCAGCATTACCGCTTCCAGACCGATGTCAAGGTCTCGATTGTCGATTACAACAAGACGATGTTCGCCAACGCAGGAATTACCTCTCCGCCAGCGACTTGGACTCAGCTTGCTACCGATGCAGCCAAGCTGAAGACTTCCGGAGTGATCCCGATCGGATGGAAGGATTCCTCTTCACACATACTGCCAGCTTTCGCGAGTAACGGCGGCACATGGCTGAAAGGCAGTATGAGCGTTGGGCATTCGGTCGACTTCAACAACTCTG
>DAHXOD010000183.1 GCA_027365055.1 bacterium | reverse complement strand
AAAACATCGTCATTGGTGGAGCCGCCGGCGCGGTGCCCGTGCTCGTCGGCTGGACTGCGGTCACAGGCCGCATCACCTGGGCACCTGTGGTGCTCTTTGCGCTGATCGTCATCTGGACGCCATCCCATTTCTGGGCGCTCGCGGTCAAGTACCGGGACGACTACGCCGCGGCCCACGTGCCGATGCTGCCGGCAGTAGCTTCCTTCGACCGGGTGTCTCGGGAGATCATCGCCTACTCGGTCGCTCTCGTCGCAATGTCCTTGCTCTTTGCGGCCGTGGCACACATGGGGATCGTCTTCTTGGCGGTCGCCGTCGTAGCCGGCGGCTTCTACGTCGGCGACGCGCTGCGCCTTCGTCGTGACGGCGGGACCGTCAAATCCGCCATGCGGCTGTTCAAGTACTCGATCACGTCCCTGACCGTGATCTTCGTCGCGATGGCAGTGGATGTCCTCGTGCGCGGCCGTTGACGTAGCTCCAGCCGATCTTGCCGAAGCTCCCCCCTCACTCCCAGCGAAACGTGGCTGCGGCGAGCACAGGCGCGGCGACCGCCCAGATCGCAAGGACGATCCAGCACTCGACCGGCACGGCTCCCGAAGAGCCCGCGCCGCCCAGGCTCGTCTGCAGCGCCCGCGAGAGAGCGGCCGCGGGCAGCGCTCTCGC
>DAHXOD010000182.1 GCA_027365055.1 bacterium | reverse complement strand
TGGATCGCGGCTATATGGATTTCGCAAGACTGCATCGGCTGCACCAGGCGGGCAGCTTCTTCGTCACGCGTGCGAAGAAGAACATGGATGCGCAGCGCCGATACTCGCATCCCGTCGATCGATCCACGGGCGTGCGCTTCGATCAGACGCTCGTGCTGCAGGGCTACTAATCTGCCAAAGACTACCCGGAGCCGCTGCGCGGTATCCGCTACAGAGATCCCGAGACCGGCAAGCGACTGCTGTTCATCACCAACAACACTGCGCTGCCGGCGCTGAGCATCCGTGCTCTGTACAAAACCAGGTGGCAGGTGGAACTCTTCTTTCGCTGGATCAAGCAGCATCTGCGCATCAAACGTTTCTACGGCACCTCGGAAAACGCCGTGAAATCCCAAATCTGGATCGCCGTATCGGTCTACGTGCTCGTGGCCATCGTCAAGAAACGCCTCAAACTCGACGCCTCGCTCTACACACTTCTACAGATTCTTTCAGTCACCCTGTTCGAGAAAATGCCTATCCAGCAAGCGTTTCCACACGACGACGACTCTATGAATATCGACGCGCTCTCCAACCAATTGAATTTATTCGATTCTTAAACCGGACAGCATTGATTTGAAGCAACGAATCGATTGCGCTTACTTTATCTATGAGTCAATTTGCCTATT
>DAHXOD010000181.1 GCA_027365055.1 bacterium | reverse complement strand
AGCGAGGTCTACGGCGATCCCGAGGTCCACCCCCAGGTCGAGGGATACCGGGGGAACGTCGACCCGGTGGGGCCCCGCAGCGTCTATGACGAGGCCAAACGGTTCGCCGAGGCGATGACCATGGCCAGCCACCGATCCCGGGGGACCGACGTGGCCATCGCCCGGATCTTCAACACCTATGGCCAGCGCCTCGCTCCCGGGGACGGTCGGGTGGTGTCGAACTTCGTGGTCCAGGCCCTGTCCGGGCGACCGCTCACGGTGTACGGCGACGGGTCACAGACCCGGAGCCTGTGCTTCGTGGCCGACGAGGTGGGCGGTCTGTGCGCGCTGCTGGACGCCGGGATGACGGGCCCCGTGAACATCGGCAATCCCGACGAGAGAACGGTGCTGGAGCTGGCCCGCCGGGTGCTGGAGCTGACCGGGTCGACGTCGGAGCTGGCCTTCGGCCCGCTCCCGGTCCACGACCCGGTGCGGCGGTGTCCCGACATCTCGCTGGCCCGTCGGGAGCTGGGATGGGAGCCCGCCACGCCCCTCGACACCGGGCTGGCGGCCACGGTCGAGTATTTTGCCCGGATCGTGGTCGACGCCGAGCTCGGGTCCAAGAGGGGCGGCGTCAGGGGTGACCGTGCTTGAGCGCGCGCTGGAGCCCAAGAGCTACCAGACGCTC
>DAHXOD010000180.1 GCA_027365055.1 bacterium | reverse complement strand
CATGACCTACCTCGACAACAACATCATCAACGTCGCCATCCCCACGATCCAGCGGGACCTGCACCTGTCGCAGTCCGGGATCGAGTGGGTTGTGAGCGCGTATCTCCTCCTCTTCGCCGGTCTCCTCCTCGCCGGTGGGCGTCTCGCCGACGTCTTCGGCCGCCGTCGGCTCTTCACCGTCGGGCTCACCATCTTCACGGTGGCGTCCCTCGCAGCCGGGCTCTCCGGCCAAGTCGAAGTGCTCATCGCCAGCCGGGCTCTCCAGGGCGTAGGTGCCGCGCTGCTCACGCCGACCACCCTTGCCATCATCACCACCAGCTTCCCCGATCCCAGGGAACGCGCCGCTGCCGTCGGTGCCTGGAGCGCCGTCGGCGCCCTGGCGCTCGCCGTTGGGCCCCTCCTCGGCGGGATCCTTTCCGAAGCCGCCAACTGGCACTGGATCTTCTTCATCAACGTGCCGGTCGGCATCGTGACCCTCGCCCTCGGGTCCAGGGCCGTCCCTGCCGACGGGCCAAGCAAGGGCCGCAGCATCGACCGGGGGGGGATCGTCACCTCCGCCCTCGCCCTGATCGCCCTCACCTACGCCCTGATCCAGGGGCCCCAGACCGGGTGGAGCAACCCTGCGATCCTCGGGGCCATCGCGCTAAGCATCGTCGCAGCGGCGGCG
>DAHXOD010000017.1:23236-23779 GCA_027365055.1 bacterium | reverse complement strand
CCGACGCGTTGGGTGCGGCCGCTTCGGAACGCACGCCGCCGGCGACCGCAGCCGAGGGGCAGGTGCCGGGCACCCGCCATGGCGCAGGACGGCAAGGATCGCGCTCGAAGCACCCGGCTTCCGTGCCAGGCTCGGCCGAGCATCGCCGGTCGTCGGGCTCGCTGCCTGCCGGTTCGCCGGTACCCGGGGCGCTTGCGGTGCAGTCCCCGAGCGCCGGTGCGCTTGTCCATCACGCCGTGCCCGCAGGCGATATCGCAGCCGGGGGCACGGGATCAACGCTGGCCGGTGTCGGGGCGAACGGCACCGAGGCGCAACGCGGCGCCGGTGGGGGCGCACGTGGGCTCCCTCTCACAGGTGAAGGGCACGGAGCTGGGGCCCATGCCGGAGCCGGAACGACTGCCCGGGAGTCCGGTGCCCAGGAGTCCGGTGCCCAGGAGTCCGGTGCCCAGGAGTCCGGTGCCCAGGAGTCCGGTGCCGCTGCAAGCAGCGCGGACGGAGCAGGGTCGGGCTCGCCGGCCGGGGCGGGACCGGGTGTGGCGGTTG
>DAHXOD010000017.1:0-23226 GCA_027365055.1 bacterium | reverse complement strand
GCGCCTCAGCCCGCCGGTCCGGCATCACAGACGCCAGGCCGGTTCCCTGGCACAGTCACCGACTCCGGAGGATCGCTCATAATACCGGCATCCCCGACCAGTCCACCGGCGACAGGACCTGTCTCGGGAAGCGGAGCGTTGCGAGACGCTCCCCCCCTTGACCGGCTCGGAGCGGGCGCACAGCCGGCACAGGGCGCATCAGGTGGTCAGCTCGCTCCAGCCGGCCAACGCATGGCCGGAGCGCGGGGCATCGTGATGGCAACCTCCAAGGGAGCGCCCGCGACGGCGCCACGCCCGGAGGGCCCGATGTCTCCGACGTCTGCCCTGACGGCGATCGGGGGGAGCTCGTCTCCGCCGCTGGTCACCTCCCCACCGGTTCCCAGCCCTGCTGGCACCTCCACGTCGGTGCCCGACCAGGTGGTGTCCGTTCTCTCGCCGCTCGTCTCTTCGGGCGACGGGTTCCATACCGTTACCCTGGGTCTCCACCCCGAGGGGCTCGGAACCGTGGAGGCGACGGTCTCGCTTGACGGTGGTCAGGTGCTGGTCAGCCTCTGGGCTGCATCCGAGAACGGGCACGCGGCACTGGCCCAGGCGCTGCCCCAGCTCCATCAGCAGCTCTCCGCCGGGGCGGACCACGCGGTCTCGGTGGCGCTTGCTCCTTTCGGATCCCACACCTCTGGAGACCTCGGTGCTCGGCATGGTGCCCCTCCATCTCCGACCCTCCACGCACGGGGCTCGGGGGAGACGCCGGACTCCGAGGAGCGACAGGTTGCGACCTCACTTCCCCACCGCCACAGCCATCGTGCCGTCACCGTCGATCTCCGTCTCTGAACCGTCCACACGATCTCGCCTAAAGGAGCCCTAATCCATGACGTTCATCAACCCGACGACATCGGCAGCCAGCGGAACGCAGTCCGCCGGGACGACGTCGGCAACGAGCAGCCAGACGGCCGACCCGCTGCAGAGCCTGAGCAACCCGCAAACCTTCTTGAACCTGCTCGTCGCGCAGTTGAAGTACCAGGATCCTCTGAATCCCACCACGGGGACGCAGTTCCTGTCCCAGACGGCGCAGCTGACGCAGGTGGAGACCATGAGCAGCCTGGAGAGCCAGGTGTCCGCAGAGGCGCAACTGCAGCAGACCCAAGCGTCGACGAGCATGATCGGCCAGAAGATCGCCGCCACCCTGTCCGACGGCACGCAGGTCTCGGGCGTGGTCGACGGGGTGACGCTCGATGCCACCAGCGGACCGATGCTGAACGTCGGGGGAACGGCGGTGCCCCTGAGCGCGGTGCAAACCGTCGGCGTCGCGCCGGCGCCGGCGACGACCGTGACGTCGAGCAGCTCCGGAAGCAGCGGCACGTCAGGCGCCTGAACCTACGCAACTCGACCCTGCAGGCACCGATCACCCCAGTGATCCGCTGCCGCACAGCCACCAGAACAACTATCAGGAGGAAAAGACCATGGACAGAGCCCTACTCGCAGCGGTGTCCGGCATCGACGCCAACCAGACCTACCTGGATACGATCGGGAACAACATCGCGAACGTCAATACGTACGGCTACAAGCAGCAGACGGTCGACTTCGTCGACCTCCTGTCGGAGCAGATCGCCGGAGCGACCGCTCCGCCGGCTGGCAATACCGGAGCCGGGATCAACCCGATCGCCGTCGGTTCCGGCGTGGCGGTCGGAGCGGTCGCTAACGACCTCTCCGAGGGTTCTCTCCAGCAGACCAGCCAGCCCAACGACGTCGCGATCAGCGGGAACGGCTTTCTCGTGGCCGAGTCAGGCGGTCAGCAGGTCTTCACGCGGGCCGGACAGCTGACGCCGGACGCCAACGGTAACCTTGCGACGCCGACCGGCGGGCTCATCCAAGGATGGGAGGCCGTCAACGGGGTCGTCAACTCGAACGCGCCCACCACGGCGGTGACGATCCCTACGAGCCAGGTCGTGCCGGCCAATGCGACGACGGCGATCACGATGGGAGGAAACCTGCCCTCGTGGAGCGGCTCGGGGACCGCGACCCCCGTCACCACGACGAAGAACGTGTACGACTCGCTCGGCAACAGCATCCCTGTCGACTTCACCTATACGCCGGTCGCCGGCAGCGCGAACACGTGGACGCTGCAGGGGACCGTCCCGGTGCCCGGCTCGACCACACCCGCCGACCTCTGGACGACACCACCGACGCTCACGTTCGATCCCAGCACGGGGCAGATCAAATCCATCACGGGTGCGACGGTCAACTCCGACGGCTCGTTCTCGCTCCCCGTCTCGACCATGCCGGCCGGCTATACCTTTCCTGCCGGTGACGTCTGGAACATCGACTTCGCGGTTCCCGGGACGCCGAGCGCCTTCACGCAGTTCGCAGGGCAGTCGACCGCGGCCGCGGTCAGCCAGAACGGTTCCGCCGCCGGCACGCTGGCGTCGTTCTCCATCAGTTCGACCGGAACGGTGGTGGGCTCCTTCTCCAACGGTCAGACCGAGACGATCGCACAGATCGCGCTGGCGAACTTCTCCAACCCCGGCGGCCTGGAATCCGTCGGCAACTTGGACTACATCGCGACACCGAACTCCGGGCAAGCGGTGATCGGCGCGCCGGGTTCCGGTGGTCGCGGCACGCTGATCGGTGGCTCCCTGGAGTCCTCGAACGTCAACCTCGCTACGCAGCTGACCGACCTGGTGGTCGCCCAAGAGGCCTACCAGGCCAATACCAAGGTCGTCTCGACAGACGCCACGGTTACCCAGACGCTCGTCCAGATGGCATGAGCGTGGTTACGGCCATGCCTGCCGATCACGTGAGCGGGCTGCCATCTCCGCCCACCGGAGGAGAGAGCCCCCGCACGCCAAAGACCTACGACTTCCGCCTGCCCGAGACGCTCGATCGGTCCCAGCTGCGCTGGCTCCGGCTGATGTTCGACGCCTTTGCGCACCGGATCAGTGGTGTACTCACGTCTCGCTTGCGGGCGCCTGTCTCGGTGGCACTCGGCGAGTTCGATCAGCAGAGCTGGGACGACTACTCCAATGCACTTCCTGAGGTGACGTGCCTTGTCGGCGTGACGCTCCAACCGCTTCCGGGCCGGGTCACGATGCACCTCCCTCTCCCGCTTGCCATGGTCATCGTGGATCTGCGCCTCGGCGGCACGGGGAAAGGGGTGTTTCCCGGACGCGCCCTGACCGAGATCGAGCAACGCCTCATCGGCGAGGTGGCCCAGGGGATCATGGAGGAGCTGCCGGCGGTCTTCCAACCGGTGATCCCGCTCCAGGTGTCCTCGCTCTCCCAAGTCGGGAGCGTGCAACTCCTCCCGGCGATCCGCTCGACCGACATGTGCCTCGTCTCCGCCCTGTCCCTGGAGCTCGGAGACGGGCTGCAGTTCCCGCTGAGCGTGTGCTTCCCGTTCTCCGTGATCCATCCCATCCTCGACGTGCTGAGGAACCGAGAGATCGACGAGGCACCTACCGAGCGATCGGGAACCGAGGAGGCCGTCGTATCGAGGATCCTCCAGACCGCGGTCGAGGCTCGGGTGCAATTCCCGACCACCTCTCTCACGCCCGCCGAATTCCTTCATCTAAGCGTCGGTGACGTCGTCCGACTCCCTTACGAGCAGGGCGCTTCCCTGTCGCTCACCGTCGGAGGGCAGCACCAACTGGACGTCCTCCCGACCGTGCACGGCAAGCGGCTGGCTTGCATCGTCATCGATCACGAGGAGACCCAACCATGACGAACACCACCGAAGCCTCACCCAGCCCGCTGGCGCCGGAGATCGACGTCGCGCCGGCCTCGTCGCCTTCGCCATCAGGGGGAGTCGACCCTGTCTCGGGGCCAGGACCGTCGGTGGCTGTCCCGTCGGTGGCTGCCCCGTCGGTGGCTGTCCCGGCGTCGTCCGGTGATGCGACCAGGACGCCGGCCCGGTCGATCGACCTGCTCCACGGTGTGGAGATGACGGTCACCGTGGAGCTCGGGCGGACGAAGCTCCTCCTCCGAGATCTCCTGGCGCTCCGCTCCGGGAGCATCGTCGAGCTGGATCGGCCGGCGGGGAGCTTGGTCGACGTGCTCGTGAACGACACGCTTCTTGCCCACGGTGAGGTCGTCGTCGTCGATGACGAGTTCGGAGTCCGCATCACCGACATCGTGTCGACTGCCACGCAACCCGGGCCTGGATGACCGACCATGCATCCTGCCCTGTTGCTCTCTGCCGTCCAGCACGTCCAGCACGTCGCGCACGGCCCCGCGGTGCTCGCGGCGCACCACCATCACGCCGTCTCCCGGGGCACCCCTCGGGCGAGCACGACTGCAGCAAACGTCTCCCTACTCAGCGTGCTGATCCGCCTCGTCATCTCCCTCGGACTGATCCTCGGTGTCATCTGGGCGGTTGCCCAGTTCGTGAAGCGGCGTGGCCTTCCGGGTATCGCGCTGGGCGCACGTCGCGGCCCGAAACGGAGCGGTGGGATCGGGCGTGCGACGGCCGGGGATCCGTCCCCGGATCTCCGCCCTCTCCCCGGGCGGCACCAGGGCGGCCGAGGGGCACTGCGTGCGCCGGGCCGAGCCGCAGCCGATAGACGCGGGGGGGCGAGAGGCGCCGTCCCGCCGATCGAGGTGCTCTCGCGGCTGCCACTCGGCAAGGGAAACGCACTCATGACCGTCTGCGTCGGGACCGAAGCGCTGCTGCTCGGCGTCACCCCGCATGGCATCTCGACGCTCGCCACCCTCGACGCCGACAGTTTCGACGCCGACGAGCAGGATGTGCTGGTGGAGCGGGTCAGCGTCCTTGCCCAGCCCGGTGCCGCCGTTGGTGCATCACGTGGGGCGACGGACAACGGCACCGTTGCAGGAATCGGAGGTGCCATCCCCCGCTCCTCGAAGCTGGACCAGCTCCGGGACATGACGGCGAGACGCTGATGAACGTGCTATTCGCGGCGGGCTCATCCGTGCAGATCAACCTGGGCAAGAGCCTCACCAAGCCTTCCGAGAGCATCCTCATCATCCTCGCCGTTGCGGTGTTGGCGGTTGCACCCGCTCTCCTCATCATGTTGACGGGGTTCCCGCGCATCGTGATCGTCTTGAGCCTGACCCGCAACGCGCTCGGGTTGCAGACCGTGCCTCCCAACCAGGTCATCGCCGGTCTCGCTCTGTTCCTGAGCTTGTTCATCATGCAGCCCACCCTGATGCAGATGAACCAGCAAGCACTCCAGCCGTATCTCCACGGAAAGATCAACGCTACTCAGGCCTACCGTGACGCCGAGGCACCGCTGAAGACCTGGATGCTCAAACAGACCGATAGTCAAGAGCTCACGCTCATGACGCAGGCTGCACATGACCACCCGACGGCTCCGAAGAACGCACCGATGACGGCGGTAGTCCCCGCGTTTGTACTCTCGCAGCTGAAGAGCGCGTTTATCATCGGTTTTGTCATCTTTATCCCGTTCATGATCATCGACCTGGTGGTCTCGGCAACGTTGATGTCGATGGGTATCATGATGCTCCCTCCGACACTGATATCGCTCCCGTTCAAGATCCTACTGTTTGTCATGATCGACGGGTGGGCACTGGTCACCCATACGCTGCTCGCGAGCTTCCGATGAGCAGGAGACCCGGATGAGCCAAGGCCAAGCATTGTCACTCGCAACCCAGGCAATGTTGCTCACGGTTAAGCTGGGGGGACCCATCCTGCTCGCGAGCTTATGCGTAGGGCTCGTGATCTCGATATTCCAGTCGGTTACCCAGATCCAGGAGTTCACACTGACGTTCGTCCCGAAGCTGGCCGCGGTCGCACTTATCATCCTGTTCACCGGACACTGGATGCTGGCGCAGTTCGTCGGGTTCACCGAATCACTATTCAGCCAGATCCCGCACTTGCTTGCCGGTTGAGGCAGCGGATGCTTCGGGGACGTGCGCAGGGCTAGTGAGGGGAGTGACCGGTGGTGATCGACATCAGCGCCCCGCTCCTGGTCGGGTTCGTCCTCGCGTTCGTGCGCTCGTTGGCATGGCTCCTCTTCGTCCCGCCGTTCGGCAATCGTCAGACGGTCCCGCTCATGGCGAGCGTGGGTATCGCACTCAGCCTCGCGGTAGCTGTCGCTCCCCACGTGGCCGGTTCCGGTATCCCACTCCAGACGCCGACGTTGATCGGGGCCATCGTGCTCCAGGCGCTCACGGGTGTCGCACTCGGGTTTCTCGTGCAGCTCCTCATCAGCGCCGTCATGGCTGCGGGCGCTATGACGGACCTCTTCGGTGGTCTGGTGCTCCCGCCGTCGGTCGACCCGCTGTCGGGAGGCCAGACGCCGGTCCTCGGGCAGTTCTACGAGCAAGTGGCCATCGTGCTGCTCTTTGCTGGAAACGGCGAGTACCTGATTGTCAACGGATTCCTGAATTCGTTCGGTGCGACGGGCTTGTCACTGTCCTCACTCGGCACGATCTCCCAAGTCGTGACGACCGACGTGGCAACGTTCTTCACCGCCGCGTTGGAGATCGCCGCCCCGCTGCTCATCGTCTTGTTCGCCGCCCAGGTGGTGCTGGGAATGCTTTCGAAGGCGGTGCCGCAGATGAACGTGTACTGGCTGGGGTTCCCATTCCAGATCCTCTTGACCCTTCTCCTTGTCGGGGTCAGCATCACGGTCATCCCGGACTATCTCGCGGTTCTGGTGACCAGGGCACTAACCGACGGAGCGGCGCTCCTGCGCGCGGGATGAGTGACGATGCCGACTGGTGACCGCCACGCGAAGACCGAGAAGCCAACAGCCAAGAAGAAAAAGGACGCGAAGAAGAAGGGTCAGGTCGCGAAGTCAACAGAGATCGGAGGATGGTTCTCGCTCTTGATCGCCACGTTCGCCATGCCGGCGGTCTTCGGCGCGGCCGAACATCGTGTCCTGGCCCTGCAGTCTGCAGCAGTCCTGGTCATGGCCCACCCGTCGGTGCCAAGAGCACTGGCCATCCTCGGGCTCGGACTCGAAGACGTCATGATCATTGCGTTGCCGATTGCGGGTGTGATGGCGGTCTTGGGGGTGGCGTCGTCAGTAGCGCAAGTCGGGATGGTGATCTCTGCAAAAGGGATCACGCCGCAATTCTCCAAGCTGAATCCGATCAACGGGATCAAGAAACTGTTCTCCGCGAGAGGGATATGGGAGTTGGTCAAATCGTTGCTGAAGCTGATAGTGATCTCTGCCCTGGCCACGAAAGACCTCATGGGATTGTGGCACGCGATCGTCGGCTCAGAGCCTGTTGCCATGGGGCCGTTGATCGATTACGCCGGTTCCACCCTGCTGGGGTTCGTCCGAACACTGGCGTTGGTCGGCTTCCTGCTCGGCCTCGCAGATTATGCGTTTCAGCGTCGCCGGATGGGCAAGGACCTCATGATGACGAAGCACGAGGTGAAAGAAGAGCACCGCCAGCAAGAGGGCGACCCCCAGACGAAAGGGGCGATCCGGCGAGCACAGCGATCGATGAGCCGCCTCCGGATGATGGCAGAGGTCGGGCGAGCGGACATGGTCGTCACCAACCCGACCCACGTTGCGGTGGCACTCCGTTACGATCGCGCCCGGTCGTCGGCTCCCCGTGTCGTGGCAAAGGGCGTAGACGAGGTGGCGGCACGCATCCGGGCGGTCGCTGCCGAGCATGGAGTGGCGGTGGTGGAGGATCCGCCGCTCGCCCGTGCCGTCTACGCCGCGTGTGAGATCGACGACGAGATCCCGGCGTCGATGTACCTGGCAGTTGCGCGCCTCCTCGCGTTCGTCTACGGCCTGTCCCCCGATCTTCGCAGGGCACGTCCCGTCCATCGGCTCCCACCCTCCGGAGCTCCGAGCCCGGCCGGCATCGTCGTCCAGTAGGCCATGTTGACCAGCAGTGGTAGGGTTACATGACCGAGGCATCACGTCGATTCGACGGACTGGTGAACGTGAGCGCGACGCTGGCGCCGGTCTCCGGCGAGCTGGTGGGGAATCCCGACGGCTCCGGGCCCGTCCCCTGGCAGCCGATACGGGCCAACACCGTCGGGGTGACCGACCACGCGCTCCGTCTGGAGACGACGGAGCCCTTCGCGCTGCTCTTGGACGGGGTGACCGTCACCGCAGACTTTCGCGAGCCCGACCGGATCTCCCGCCTGACCGGTCGGCTCGAGGTTCTGATCCGCGATCCACCGCCGTACGTGCTAGCGCTGCGCCCCGTCGGGGAGCCCGAGGATCTCCAACGCCGGAATTGGGTGCGAACCGGCACGGTGAACCCCGTCGTGCTCATCCTCCCCCCGGCTGGGTCCGTGGCGGACGCCCACCCCGATCACGGTGCGGGCTCCGGCGACCCGGATGGCTCCGGCGACCCGGATGGCTCCGGGGGGGATCGGCCGGCGGGCCCGGTGGCCAGTCCGGACGGCAGACCCCAGCTGGCGCTGGTCCCGGACGACGGAGCGGAGGCATACGCCACCGAGACGGTCGACCTTTCGGCGGGAGGGATGCGGGTCGTCTCCGTCCCGCGCCTGACTGCCGGAATGCGGGTGGGCGTGCTGTTGACACTGGGCGATGCCGAGGAGGTACTGGAGGCAACGGTGCTGGAGGTCCGTCACGACGGGCTGGCGCGCCTTTCCTTCCTGCACGTCAGCGAAGGCGCGTCGACGCGGATCACGAAACACGTCTACGACGTCATGATGGCGGCCCGCAGAGCGGCCCGCCGGCGCTGACAGTCGTACGGGCGCGGGCACCTGCGGCTTGCGCCCGTACGGCGGCACGGCTTGTAGGCAACCGGACGTCAGGACCGCCCACCCTGCGATGGGCGACGATCCTGGAGGGTCCAGGTCGGGTCAGCTCCCAACTGTCCCGGCGGCGCCCGGCTGTGGTGTCTGACCCCCCCTGACGGGCACGGCTCACCGGAAGAAGGTGTGGACGTTCCCGGAGATCGACGGCCAGGCCACGACGGCGATCACCACCCCCGCCACCATCGACCCCGACAGCAGCCACAGCCGGAGCCAACGTCCCCGGACGCGGGGGCGCACGGCATCTCCGGTCCTGGACAGGTCGCCCCTGAGGACACCCGGTACCCGCCACACGTAGGTCAGCACGTGGACCACCATGATGCCGAACCACAGGAGGAAGTCGTAGCGGTGGACGACGTAGAGCCAGCCCTGCGGGTTGTGGACGGCAACCAGCCAGATGCCCGAGCCGAAGAGCACGACCGTCGTGATCACCAGGAACGGCGCCAGCACACGCAGGAGCTTCTGGGGCGGGCCCTTGGCCACGTAGTCGGACCGGCCGGTGTAGTAGCGCGCGAACCGCCAGCCGGTGCTGCCGAGCTTCACCAGGACGGGCGGGACGAGCACGAGGCCGATGATGACGTGGAGGGCGATGAAGCTCCCGATGCGGGGCAGCGTCGCCCCTTCGAGGGCGAGCAGGACGAACAGGACAGCGGCTGCTCCGGCAGTAAGTCGCTCGTTGGCGCTGGCGCCGGTGTTCGGGGCCACCTCCCGGCCTGGGGCCGCCAACCGCTGGATGAGAGCTGCCAGCTCGGCACCGGGAGCCTGCTCGGCGGCCGACGGGTCCTCTTGGACCTGGCGATGGTAGGCGCGCCAGCGGTGGACGAAGAACGCCACGACCAAGACCACGACCAGCACGCCCAGGACGTAGCCGGCGTCGCTGAAGCCGTGGATGATCTCGTGCCACCGGCTGCCCACCCCATAGCCGATCCCGGCCATCGCCGCGTCCCAGATGATGCTCCCCGCTGCGGTGAGGAGGCCGAACCGGACGGCAGGCACCTCGGCGACGCCGGCAGGCAGGGCGACGAAGTTGCGGATCACCGGCAGGAGGCGTCCGCCGAACACGCCGAACCGCTCGTGACGGTCGTACCAGGCCTCGGCCCGGTCCAGGTCGTGGTGGCTGATGAGGAGGTACTTCCCGTAGCGGTCGACGATCGTCCGGCCGGCGCTCCGGCCGATCGCCCAGGCGATATAGGCCCCGATCACCTCACCGGTTGCGCCGACCGCGACCGCCCCGACGAAGTTCAGGTGACCGGTCGCGGCCAGCACGCCAGCGAAGCCCAGGGTCAGCTCTGAGGACGTCGGGACGCAGCAGGACTGGGCAATCGAGAGCACGAAGATGGCCACGTACCCGAAGGACGTGATGAACCCGGTCGAGCTGAGGATCGCTAGCACGGCTCACGTTCTAGCCGATCACGCCGGCCGTGATCGGTCATCGGCGACAGGTCATCGGTGACCGATCACCCGTCACGGGAACCCCCGGTCACCGGCCGTCAGCGGCCAGCCGGGTCTCCGGCCGGCACCACCACCGTCTCTCCCGCGGACGGGCCGGTGGGGGCCGACACGTACCCGTCCGGATCGCCGGCGTACCAGCGTCGGAAGGGACCCACTCTCGTGGCCAGGATGACGATACCGACCACGGCGATGGCGATCCCGGCCAGCTGGACCAGCTGTGAGCCGATGTTGTTCGCCGTGGCCAGCCACAGGTGCTCGCTGACGAAGCGCTCGATGCCGTAGAGCACCAGCCCCACGCCGAGGACGATGCCCGCCGGTGGCATCGGTCGCAACGACCGGACCCCGCCCCCGCTGTCCCCGAGATGACCAGGGCTGGTGCCGGTGTCGCCGGCCGGGCCGGAGCCACCGGGAGGCAGAGGTGCTCCGGGAGAGCCGCGGCCCTGCAGGTGCCGGAGACCGCGCTCGACCGCGAGGAGCACCCCGAGAATGGCGACATCCTCGAGGGTCTGGAAGATGGGGACCGGGAGACGCTTCCCCACCTGGTCGGCGTAGTACATGCCGAACCAGGCGGTGGTCGGATGCCCTCCGCCTGCCCGCATCAGCTGTGGCCCGAGGATCCGACCGACCGCCCATGCCGCGATGAGGACGGGTGCCATCAGGTCGGCGAAGCGGGGGAGCGGTAGTTCCGGGCACCGTCGCTTCGTGCTGAGGATGCCGACCGGGATACCCACGATCAGGCCACCGAAGGAGGAGAGCCCACCCTGCCAGATGGCGATGATCTGACCCGGGTTGGCGGAGTAGTACCCGTAGTGGGCGATCACGTGCATGGCCCGGGCGCCGAGGATCGCTCCCACGATGACCCAGATGAACATCCCGGTGACCCACTGCCAGGGATAGCCGGCCGTGCGCAGCCGCCGCTCCGTGTAGCGGAGGCCGAACCAGAACGCGATGGCCAGACCGATGCCGTAGGTGTGCACCTCGACGAACCAGATGTGGAAGGCGATCGGGATCGGTCTCACCGGGGGGCACCCCTTGGCGCCGGCGGCACGGTGCGCATGGTCGAAGTCTGACGCGCCGGCGGGTGCGGTGCAATCCGGGGGGACGATACCGACCCGGGTGCGACGTGGTGTGGATCCCGATGCACGGCCTGGTCACACGATGATGCGCAGGGGGTGCTCGACGAGGTCGCGGAGATCGGCCAGGAACCGGGCCCCGGTGGCGCCGTCGAGTGCCCGGTGGTCCACCGACAGGGTCGCCTTCATCGTGGTCCCGGCGACGACCTCGCCGTCCCGGACCACCGGCTCCTGGCGTGCCGCCCCCACGGCGAGGATGGCGGCCTGGGGGGGGTTGATGACGGCGGTGAAATGGTCGACCCCGAACATGCCGAGATTGCTGATGGTGAAGGTCCCCCCGCTCAGCTCGTCGAGGGTGAGGTGCCCGGACCGGGCTCGCGCTGCCAGCTCCCGGCTCTCGGCGCTGACCTGGGCGAGCGTCTTGCAGTCGGCATCGTGGATGACGGGCACCGTCAGCCCGTCGTCGACGGCCACGGCGATCCCGACGTTGACGCGGTGGTAGCGGAGGATCCGGTCACCACCGAATGCCACGTTGACCTCGGGGTGGGTGGCCAGGACCCGGGCGCACGCCTTCACGAGGAGGTCGTTGACGCTCACGCGCACGCCGCCAGCCGGCGCGTCGCCGTTGATGTCCTCCCGGAGTGCCAGCAGTGGTCCGGCATCGATCACCGCGACCAGGTCGAAGTGGGGGACCTGGGTGCTCGCCGTCAGCCGCTCGGCCGTGACGCGACGGAGCCGCGTGAGGGGGATCTCCTCCACGTCGGCCGCAGCAGCGGGTGACGTCTCGGGAGCTCTTCGGGACGCGAGGTGCGTCGATTCCGGCACCCCGGAGGACCCTGCGGTGTCACCGGTCGCCCGGTCGGCGCGCGTGGCGTTGCCCCCCGTGTCGTTCTCGGCGATGCGCGCCTCGACGTCCCGCCGCAGGATGCGCCCAGCGGGACCCGAACCGGTCATGGCGTCGAGTGGGATCCCGTGACGCGCCGCCAGGGACCGGACGAGGGGAGACGTCACCACGCCCCGCGTCGGGGTCGGGTCGGGTCGGGTCGGACGGCGGGGCTGGTCGCCACCACCGTCCGTCTGGTCCCCCGGCTGGTCGCCACCACCGTCCGGCTGGTCCCCGCCGTCAGCCACCGATGGGTGGGGCTCAGCACCGGGGTCGGCGTGGGGGCCGGTGCCGGGGTCGGGCTCTGCTGGGCGATCGGATCGGGCGGGCGGAGCGACGCCAGGCGTTGTTCCCGAGCCGCTCCCGAGGATGGCGATCACCTGACCGATGGGGGCGGTCCCGCCCGCCTCGAGCAGGACCTGCTCCAGCACCCCGTCGTCGTAGGCCTCCAGCTCCATCGTGGCCTTGTCGGTCTCGATCTCGGCCAGCACGTCCCCCCGGTGGACGGCGTCCCCCGGCGCTTTCAGCCAGCGCGCCAGCGTGCCCTCTTCCATGGTGTCGGACAAGCGGGGCATGATCACGTCGGACACGGGGGTCTCCTAGGGGGCGAAGCCAGTGGCATCGAGGGTTTCGTGGATGGCGGCGAGGAGGTCGCCGGCGTGGGGGAGCGCCGCATGCTCGAGCGACTTCGCATAAGGCAGGGGCACCTCGGCGGCCGCCACCCGTCGGACCGGGGCGTCGAGGTGGTAGAAGGCGCCTTCCTGGATGGTGGCGGCCACCTCGGCGCCGATCCCGTAGCTCAGCCAGTCGTCCTCGATGACGACGGCACGCGTCGTCTTGCGGACCGAGGCGCAGATCGTCTCGCGGTCGAGGGGGCGGAGGCTGCGGAGGTCGACCACCTCCACCGAGATGTGCTCGTCCTCCAGGCGGTGGGCCACGTCCAGGGCGATGGCGGCAGCCCGGGAGTAGGCGACCACGGTGAGGTCGGTCCCCTCCTTGGTCACCGCCGCCGTGCCGATCTCCGTGACGTGGTCGCCGTCGGGGACGTCGCCCTTCGTGTTGTAGAGCGCCAGGTTCTCCACCACCAGGACAGGGTCGTCGTCGCGGATCGACGCGGTGAGCAGCCCCTTCGCGTCGGCCGGGGTGGACGGGGCGACCACCTTCAGGCCCGGGACGTGGGCGTAGTAGACCTCGATGTTCTGGGAGTGGGTGGCCCCGAGCTGCTGGCCGCCCCCACCGGGAGTCCGGATGACCATCGGCACGGCCGCCTGTCCGCCGAACATGGCGTGGATCTTGGCGGCGTGGTTGACGATCTGGTCGATGGCGAGGAGGCTGAAGTTGATCGTCATGAGCTCCACGACGGGGCGCAGGCCCAGCATGGCGGCGCCCACGGCGGCACCGACGAAGCCTTCCTCGCTGATGGGCGTGTCACGGACCCGCCGGGGTCCGAACTCCTGGAGGAGCCCGGCGGTGATCTTGTAGGAGCCCTCGAAGATGCCGATCTCCTCGCCCAGGAGGAAGACCGACTCGTCACGGAGCATCTCGGCTCGGAGGGTGTCGTGGAGGGCCTGGCGGTAGCTCATCTCGGTCATGGGGCACCCCTCTTCCCGCAGGGCCGGAGGGCCGCCCAGCGCGTCGTGGCGGAGGTCATGGCTCCGACACCATGAGGGCGTCCGCCGGGAGGCGGTGGGGGGTGTTCGGCACCGGGGTGGCGTAGGCGTGGGCGAACAGGTCGGCGACGGCGGGAGGTGGGCTCTCGTCGGCGAACGTCACGGCGGCGGTGACGACGTCTTCGACTTCGGCTTCGATCTTCGTGACGGCGGCGAGGTCCAGGATCCCTGTCTCGATGAGGTGCGAACGGAGGGTGGGAACCGGATCGAGCCGGCGGGCCCGCTCGGTGTCCTCGGGAGATCGGTAGCGGGCCGGATCGACGACGGAGTGGCCCCGGAGCCGGCTGCTCACCGCTTCGACCAGCATGGGCTGGCGCTCCGCTCGGGCCGAGTGGAGCGCCTGGCGGGCAGCGTCCCGCACGGCGATCACGTCGTCCCCGTCGACGCGGACCCCGGGGATCCGGTAGGCGCCGCCGCGCCGGTAGAGGTCGGGCTCCCCGGAGGCAGCCTGGACGGTCGTCCCCATGCCCAGTCCGTTGTTCACCACGACGTAGACGATGGGCAGGTTCCAGATGGCGGCCAGGTTCAACGACTCGTGGAACGCCCCGATGTTGGTGGTCCCGTCTCCCATGAGGCACATGACGGCCTCGGCTTCGTCCCCGGGGTCGCTCCGGTAGGCGATGGCGAGGGCCGCCCCGGTGGCCGGGGGGATCTGCCCGCCGACGATCCCGTAGCCGCCGAGCAGCCGGGCATCGGTGTCGAAGAGGTGCATCGATCCGCCCCATCCGCCCGACACTCCGGTGGCCTTCCCGAACAGCTCGGCCATCACCCGGCCCGGGTCGATCCCGCGGCACAGCGCGTACCCGTGCTCGCGGTAGGTGGTGAAGAGGTAGTCCGTACGCTCGAGCGCGGCCATGAGGCCCACCACCGTTGCCTCCTCTCCCAGGTTGAGGTGGCAGTAGCCGCCGATCTTGGCTCGGGTGTACATCTCCGCCGCCCGCTGCTCGAAGACCCTGACGAGCACCATCTGGCGGTAGTAGTCGGCCAGGACCTGAGGCGGCTCGGCGGCCAGGCCTGACGACACTGATGGGATGGTCCCCGTGTCGCCGCTTGCGTCGGTCCCCGGGGCTGGAGGCCCCGACGGCCCCGACGGGGTTGCGGCGCCAGAGCGGCGTCGCTTGGGTGCTCCCGGCCTCACCGACGGCGCCGACGCCGGCGCCGTCGCGGCACGGGCCCTCGGAGTCCGTCCGGATCGCTTCTGGGGTACCGCCATACTGGCCTCCCTGTGCTCGGGCCTGCTCGCCACCCTACCGACCCTCCACCCGCCGGTTGCAGGTCACCTGGCGGTGCCGGTCCTGGTGGTGGGTTTCTGTCGGACGGGGTGTGATGGGCACGTCTGCGATCGTTCCGCTCCTGTCTGGGCCCGCTGGTCTCCGGAGCCAGGCCGCCGCGACCTGGACCCATCACCCGCCCAGAAGGGGGGGTGGGCGGGTGATGGGTCTGAGAGCGACCCGATGGGGGGACCGGGCCACCCGGGGAAGGCGACAGCCTTGCCCGATTCCCATTCACGCGCCCCACCCGGGAATTGTCCAGGATGGTGTCCCGTATAGAGGGACACCTGTGCACTACGGTGGCTCCGTGACGACCTCCCTGGCGAAGGCGATGGACATGCTCGACTACCTCTCGGGGACCGAGTCCCCGGTCACCGTGCGCGAGCTCGCCCGCGGCGTCGGGGTATCGAAGTCGACGGCGCACCGGCTGGCGACCGAGCTCCAGGAGTGGGGCGCGCTGGAGGCCGAACCCGACGGCTACCGGCTCGGCCTCCGGCTGTTCGAGCTGGGTGGCGTGGCACTGCGTCAGCACCGGCTGGAGGACCTGGCCCGCGCCACCATGGAGGACCTCTTCGACGCGACCCGGCGACTGACCCAGTTGGGCGTGCTCCTGGGCGTCGACGTCATGTACCTGGCCCGTGTCGGGCAGCAGGGTCATCAGCGGGTGGCATCCCCGGTGGCGAGCAGGATCCCCGCCACGTGCACCGCCCTGGGGAAGGCGCTCCTCGCCCACCATCCCTCTGCGTTCGCCGACGCGCTCCGCACCGGTCTCGTGCGCAGGACCCGCTACTCGATCGTCGACGGACGGGTGCTCCAGGCCCAGCTGGCTGCCGTTCGCCGGGACGGGGTTGCGGTCGAGCACGAAGAGGCGAGGATCGGCCTGTCGTGCGTCGCCAGCCCGATCATGATCAATCGCCGGGCCCGTGCCGCCCTGTCGATCACCGGGCCGGTCGAGAGCTTTGACCCGCAGGAGGCGGCGGGAGCGGTGCGCGCCGCCGCCCGTCGGCTGTCGGTCCAACTGGCCAACCAGTGAGGCAACGTCCGTCCACCGCGGAGACACCGTTACCTCCGCGGCGCCCGGTGCGGCTCAGCTCCCCGGGACCTGCTCCTGGAGGACGAAGCGGGAACCGTCGGCGTGGCACCTCGGGCACCGCTCCGGGGGATCCGGCCGACGGACGGCCTCACCACACACCGTGCACACCCATTCGGTGGCGAGCGTGGCGACGACGTCGCCCCGGCTCACGATCCCGACCAGGCGCCCGGCGGCCAGCACCGGGACCCGGCGGATCCGGCGCTCCACCAGGAGGTGGCGGACGTCGTCCACGTCGCTGTCCTCACTCACGGAGATCAGCGCCGTGGTCATGATCTCCCCGGCGGTCGCGCCCTCTTTGGCCAGGAGGTCGTACTCGCTCACCAGGCCGACGAGTGCGCCGGCGTCGTCGAGCACCGGTACGGCGCTCACGTGGTGACCGTGCAGGAGCTTGGCCACGTCGCCGACCGGCGTCTCTTGCGTCGTCGATATCACCTTCGACGTCATGATGTCCTTCACCTTCACCTTCACCGGGAGCGACGCTACCCGACGGATCGGCACGGTGACGAACGACGTCGCTGCTCCACTCCAGCCGTGTCTGGAGACGGGGTACCGGCTGCACCCGTGCCCACGGCCGCCGAACGGGCCCGGCCGACACCTACGATGGCGCTCATGGCCGTGTTCGTCGACGACTGGCGGCAGCGGGCGACGGTGGGACGGGTCGAGGGCCGGTGGTCCCATCTCGTCGGGGATGACGAAGAGGAGCTCCACGACTTCGCCCGGCGTCTGGGGTTGCGTCGGGCCTGGTTCCAGGAGCACCCGCGCCGCGCCTACCGAGACCACTACGACGTGACCGACCCGCTGAGGGCGACGGCCATCGAGCTGGGGGCGGCCCCGGTCACGTGGCGGGACATGGGCCGGATCATGCGGCGGCGACGGCTGGACGCTGCTGCTGTCGAGGTCGGAGCGGACGGTGGTGGAGCGGACGGCGGTGGAGGAACCTAACCTGGAAGCGTGACGATCGACCTCGATGCGGCGCTGACGTTTGCGTGGTCCCGGCAGCGGGGCGTGCTCGTCACCGTGAAGCGTGACGGACGCCCGCAGCTCTCGAACATCCTCTACGTCCCCGGCGACGACGGGAGATCGTGTTCGATCTCGGTCACCGACACCCGGGCGAAGACGAGGAACCTCCGGCGAGATCCCCGGGCGTCGCTCCACGTGACGCGGGATGACTTCTTCGCCTACGTGGTCCTGGAAGCCCAGGCCACCCTGTCGCCGGTGTCGGCTGATCCGGACGATCCGGTCGTCGACGAGCTGGTCGCCATGTACCGCCGTGCCCGGGGGGAGGAGCATCGGGACTGGCCCGGGTTCCGCCGCGCCATGGTCGACGAGCGGCGCCTGGTCGCCACCCTGTCCGTCACTGCGGCCTACGGCATGCTCGGCCAATGACCGGGCGACCTTGACGCCGGATTGGCAGGCGGGCACTATGGGGGGAGATGACGACCCCTACGACCACGACCCTCCTCCTTACCTGACGGCGAACGCCCCATCGCGTTCGCCTCGAACCTCCTGCGCCGATCCGGCCAGGGGGTTTTTTGTTGGAACGGCAACGACGGGGCACCACCCGGAACAGTGGAGGGACGTGATCCGACAAGGAAGCTGGAGCACATGACGGAGCGAGCCGAGACGGGAGCACGAGGGCAGGGCGCCACCGAGGCGACCAGGGGAGCAGGTGGGTGGTTGGCACTGCCCTGCGAACCCTCACCCATGGCGTTCACGAAGTACCGGTCGAACGTCCCGCTCTCGCTCGGGGACCGGACGTGGCCGGACCGGACCTTCGAGCAGGCGCCGCGGTGGGCGAGCGTCGACCTCCGCGACGGGAACCAGGCCCTCATCGACCCGATGGACCCGGAACGGAAGCTGCGGTTGTTCGAGACGCTGGTCGCCATCGGGTTCAAGGAGATCGAGGTGGGCTTTCCCTCGGCGTCCCAGACCGACTACGACTTCCAGCGCCTGATCATCGACGAGCACCTGGTGCCCGAGGACGTGGAGATCCAGGTGCTGGTGCAGTGCCGGGAGGAGCTGATCGAGCGGACTTTCGAGTCACTCGCCGGCGCTCGTCGGGCCATCGTGCACTTCTACAACTCGGTCTCCGAGCTCCAGCGTCGCGTGGTCTTCGGCCTGGACAAGGCCGGGATCGTCGACATCGCGGTGCGTGCGGCCGAGCTGTGTCGCTCGTACGAGCAGACGTTGCCGGGTACGGAGATCCGCTATGAGTACTCGCCGGAGAGCTTCACCGGGACCGAGCCGGAGTTCGCCGTCGAGATCTGCGAGGCCGTGATGGACGTCATCGAGCCCACGCCCGAACGCCCGCTGATCCTCAACCTGCCGGCCACCGTGGAGATGTACAGCCCGAACGTGTACGCCGACGTGATCGAGTGGTTCGGGCGAACCATCACCCGCCGCGACGCCGTCGTGCTCAGCCTCCACCCCCACAACGACCGGGGCACGGCGGTGGCCGCCGCCGAGCTGGCCGTCCTGGCCGGGGCGGACCGGGTAGAGGGCACCCTGTTCGGCAACGGGGAACGGACCGGCAACGTCGACGTCGTCACGCTGGCCATGAACCTCTTCTCCCAGGGCATCGACCCGTGCCTCGACTTCAGTGACATCGAGCGGGTACGGCGGGAGGCAGAGCTCGCCACCCGGATGCCGGTCCATCCCCGACATCCCTACGCCGGCGACCTCGTCTACACCGCCTTCTCCGGCTCCCACCAGGACGCCATCAAGAAGGGCATGGCGGCGATCGGAGAGAACCCCGAGCACTGGGAGGTGCCCTACCTCCCCATCGACCCGAAGGACACCGGCCGGACCTACGAGGCGATCATCCAGGTGAACAGCCAGTCGGGGAAGGGCGGGGTCGCCTACCTCATGGACACCGAGCACGGCCTGGACCTGCCGAGGAAGCTGCAGATGGAGTTCTCCAAGGAGGTCCAAGCGGTGACCGAGGAGAGCGGCACGGTCATCCGACCGGCCGAGCTGTGGGAGGTCTTCGAGCGGACCTACCTCCCCGACGACTCGGGGATCCGGCTGGTCACCTCGGAGATCTCGACGGGTGGTGGGAAGACGGAGGTCTCCGCCCAACTCCTGGTGGACGGCCACCACCGCACGGTGATCGGGGTCGGCAACGGGCCGATCGACGCGTTGGTCGCCGGGATCCGCACCGAGCTGGGCATCGACTTCGAGGTGCGCGACTACAGCGAACATGCGCTCACCTCCGGGAGCGAGGCGTCGGCCGTGGCCTACGTGGAGGCAGCCGCTGCAGACGGCCGCACGTGGTGGGGGGTGGGGATGGACTCCTCCATCCTCGACGCCTCCCTCCACGCCGTGGTGAGCGCGGCCAACCGGGCCGGCTCGGTGGGCGGCGCAGGTCACGTCGACTCACGTGCTGCGGGCGGCGGTACCGTTTCGGGCAGTGGGGGTGGGCCCCCGGACCCTGACCTGCGCCCATAGGAGCGGACGCGGCCATACCACGAACGGCGCTCAGGTCGCCCCCGATGCATGCGTCGGGTCCGGGAGGGGTCCCGGCGCTCGGCTCCCGGCTACGCCGGGAGGCTCTACTAATGTGAACTGTTTTACTATTCGTAAAGCAGTTTGCTAGCATCAGCTCTCTGGAGCGGCCGGGACGACCGGGCGGCGTCCACGAGAGAAAGGTACGCCATGGCACATCGGCCGCAGCCGTTTGGCGAGTCGGCGGTGGTTTTCGCCACCGCTGCAACCGAGCCCACACCGGGGTGCTGGGACATCGACGTGGAACGCAGTCGGGTCGAGGTCACGATCCGTCACGCCGTGGTGAGCAGGGTCAGCGTCACGCTGTCGGTGGCACACGGCACGATCGAATCGGCGGTGCCCGACGCGATCGAAGGCGCTGCCGACTCTCCGCGCTGGCAGGTGCAGGCGACGATCGACATGGGGTCGATGGACAGCGGCGACCCACATCGAGACGACCACCTGCGCGCCGAGAACTTCCTCGATGTCGAGCACTACCCGGTCGCCAACTTCGTGAGCACCGCGGTGACCGCCGTCGACCGCCGGCGTTGGCGTATCCCGGGGAACCTCACCGTGCGCGCTGTCACGCGCCCGGTCGTGCTGGAAGCCCGCGTGGAGCACCTCGAAACCGTAGGCGGGCGTCAACGGGCCACCGTGGTGGCGACGGTCGACGTGGAGCGTCGCCAGTTCGGCCTCTCGTGGAACCAGATACTCGATACGGGCGGATTGCTTCTCGGCCCCACGCTCAGCGTGAAGCTCGTGATCGAGGCCTGCCGTCGCGACGGCCAGGTGGCCCCCGGATGCCTTTTGGAATGACCGTGTCGTCGGGCGGCTCCCCGAGTGATCGCGGCGGTGCGGGACACCTCGGACACAGCGCGACGCGACATGCTCCCGCGCGCCGACATGCTGAGCGCCAATGCTTGTGGAGCCGTTGTGCTCCGGATCACTCCGGGTGACCTCGCCGGGCCGCGTGGAACCCGGGTCGCAACCAGCGAGCACGCAGCGGACGTGTCGGGCGCTTCTGCATCCGGGGGGCGCTTGTGAGCGTTGATCCCTTCGTGGTGATGGCGAAGCCCGTCGGGCCCGTGTGCAACCTCGACTGTGCCTACTGCTACTACCTCGACAAGACAAGCCTGTTCGCCGCGGGCGAGCGTTACCGGATGGGTGACGATCTGCTGGAGGCGTACGTGCGATCGGTCATCGAGGCGAGCTCGGGCCCGGTGGTGAATTTCGCGTGGCATGGCGGGGAGCCGACACTCGCCGGTATCGGCTTCTACCGCCGGGTCGTCGAGCTCCAGGCGCGCTACCTGCCGGCCGGATGGAGATGCGTGAACAACCTGCAGACCAACGGCACACTTCTCGACGAGCGATGGTGCGCATTCCTCGCCGAGGAGCACTTCGCCGTCGGGGTCAGCATCGACGGCCCGGCCCGCCTCCACGACGCCCTGCGCCGCGACCGGCGAGGCCGGCCCACCCATGCCCGGGTGATGCGGGGGCTGCACCTCCTACGCGGGCAGGGCATCGACCCCGACGTTCTCTGCACGCTGAACGCCCTGACCGCCGCTCACCCGATCGAGGTCTACCGCTTCTTCCTCGACGAGGGCGTGCGCTGGGTGCAGTTCCTTCCAGTGGTCCAGCGTTTCCCTGACGGGAGAGTGTCTGAACGCTCCGTGGGCGCCGAGGCGATGGGAGCCTTTCTCTGCAGCGTCTTCGACGAGTGGGTGCGTCACGACGTCGGGCGCATTGGGGTGCAGGGCTTCTTCGAGTGCCTGCTCGCCTGGTCAGGCCGCCAGACCGCCCTGTGCACCATGGCCGAGACCTGCGGGCGAGTACCGGCCATGGAGCACGACGGGAGCGTCTTTGCCTGTGACCACTTCGTGGACGCCGCTCACCGCCTGGGCGACATGATGAGCAGCGGCATCAGTGCCCTGGTCGACGCGCCGAGCCAGGTTGCGTTCGGGGACGCGAAGCGCGACGCCCTGACCCGGGCGTGCCGGGCGTGCCCGGTACTTTTCGCCTGCCATGGCGGATGCCCGAAGGACCGCTTCGCCGTCGCTCCCGACGGCGAAGGCGGGCACAACTACCTCTGTGCCGGGTACCGGCTCTTCTACGAACATGCCGGGCCGTACGTGGAGCGCATGGTGACCCTGGCCCGTCAGGGGATGCCGATCGCGACGGTGATGGACCGGCTCCGCGAAGAAGAGGCCGAAGCCGAGGTCCCCTGGCGCCGGGCAGGCCGCAACGACCCCTGTCCCTGCGGCAGCGGCCTCAAGTACAAGCACTGCTGTTTGGGAACGCGTCGGTCACGCTGAGCGACCGGCGAGCCGTTTGCCGAGCGTGCGACCACGTGTCGATGGCCTGCGGTTGGCGTCGATCGGCGGATTTCGGTCACTCAGCCGGCGGCGCACTCACCTTCGCCGACTTCGGCCGAATAGGGCCCGGTCTCGCCGAAGTCGACGTAGTAGTCGGGACGGTCGGTGGGCTCTGGCCAGACATCAAGGTCCCGCAGGTCCCCGGCGAGCGCCTTGGCGCCTCCGACGCGTTGCACCCAGACGGCGAAGGTCTCCCCTGGCTCGCGCTCCTCGGCGAAGCGGCCGACGAGGCGCACAGTGGCCTCGGCGGCTGACCGCGCCGGCAGGCGGAGGGCGCGCTGGCCGAAGTGCGCCTCGGTGTCGCCGAGGTGGCCGCCGAGAAAGAGCTGGTAACCGGGCGCCGAACGACCCCGGGCGCGCCGCTCCACCCCGTGGAAGCCGATGTCGGCCACGTGGTGCTGGCCGCAGCTGTTGGTGCAGCCGGAGACGTTGATCCGCACCTCCCCGACGTCAGCGAGATCGGCGGCGTCCAACGCCCGCCCGATGTCGTCGGCCAGGCCCCGGCTCTGGGTGATCGCCAGGTTGCAGGTGTCCGCGCCCGGGCACGACACCACGTCGCCGGCGAGCTCGGCACTCGGCTCGGCCATCGCAATGGCCTCCAGCCGGTGGTGGAGGTCGGGGAGCTGTTCGGAGCGGAGGCCGCGCAGGGCGAGGTTCTGGCGGTTGGTGATCCGGACGTCTGCTCCCAGGTCGCGCACGATGCGGGCCAGTGCCCGGAACTGGTCGGCGGTCACGTCGCCGAGCCGGACCCGGCAGACCGCCGACAGGGTGCCCTTGGCGACCCCGGCGACGACGTTGGCCAGCCGCCACCGCTGATAGGGATCCTGGTCTGCGCGGGACCGTAGGGTCACCGGCATCCCGACCGCGGTCACGTGCCCGGCGGTGCCGGCGGGGGCATCGCCCAGTTCGTTGACGATGTTCGGGATCCCGCCTGGCCAGCTCGCGGAGGCAACCAGGAACCTGCGCTCGCGCAGCACCCGTCGGCGCAGCTCGGCGATGCCCAACTCGTCGACCACCCATTTGAGACGGGCCCGGACCTTGTTGTCCCGGTTCCCGTAGTGGTCGAAGGTGCGCAGGACGGCTTCGATCGTCGCCAGGAGGTCCTCGCGTGCCGTGAAGTCCTCCAGCGCCTGGGCTGGATGCGGGTTGGCGCCGAGCCCGCCGCCAAGGAAGACCCGGAACCCGGTTTCGACCGACC
>DAHXOD010000179.1 GCA_027365055.1 bacterium | reverse complement strand
GACCACGACCTCGGTTCCGGCGTCCACCACCACCTCGACCACGACTGCACCACCGCGGTCGACCACGTCGACCGTTCCAGGATCGACGACCTCAGCACCAGGGTCGACGACCACCACGTCGACCACCAGCAGCACTTCGACCACCACGACCACCACGACCACCACGCCGACCACTGGCAGCACGACAAGTGGATCCGCCAAGTAGAGGACGGCCACGTCGACCCGACGACGGACCATCAGAGCCGGGTCAATCAGCGGGGTGCGACCGCCCAAGAGATTTGTCGATCACCGTTGCTCCGGCCGCCAGACCTAGCCACAGCAGGGCCACCCAGAGGCAGTTGAGGAGCGCGCCACCGTACCCGAGGGTCGTCACGTCGATGAACGGGTACGGGTACCAGTGGACGAACGATCCCCGGATCAGCGTGAAGGCGAGCCAGAAGGCGGGAAACGCCAGAGACCAGTAGGCGGCGCGCGCCGAGGTGTGGGCTCGGGGACCGAAGAGCAGCCAGCCGACGACGGCGAGAAGGGGCACGACGGTGTGGACAAGCTGGTTCCCGAACTGATCCCAACCCTGCAGCTCCACGATGCTCGATAGGGCCACGTGGTAGACGACGCCGGTCACGGTGATCGCTACCAGGCCGATCATGCGCAGCGTCCCAAACACCGC
>DAHXOD010000178.1 GCA_027365055.1 bacterium | reverse complement strand
GACGATCGTCGATCTCAGCCCCGCCCGGTCCTCGATCACCTCGAGGACGTCGGCCGCCTGAGAGGGCGTGAGCGGCCGGAGCAGGAAATCGTCGATCAACAGCACGTCGATTCGCGCCCAGGCTGCGGTCAGGCGTGCGAACCGGCCGTCGAGGCGAGCGATCGCGAGCTCGTCGAGCATCCGGCTCGCACGCAGGTAGAGGGCGGTGTGGCCATGGCGGACCGCCGCGTTGGCAAGCGCACAGGCGAGGAAGGTCTTGCCGACCCCGGTCGGTCCCACGACAGCGATGTTGTGGTGGTTGCGGACGAACGCGCACTCGGCGAGTCCGAGGATCTCTGCCTTCTCGATGCCCCGGCGGCGCCGGAAGTCGATGTCCTCGATCACCGCGTTCGTGCGGAGCTTGGCGGCTTTCAGGTAGCGCTCGAGGCGACGGGACTCGCGCTCGGTGAGCTCTTTGTCGACGAGGAGGCCGAGGCGCTCCTCGAAGCTCAGAGAGTTGTAGTGCACCGAGGCCTGCTGCTCGGCGAGCCCGGCAGCCATCGCCGGGAGCTTCAGGGCATGGAGGCCCTCAATCGTTGGGGTGGTGAGCATGGTGGCTCCTCTCATTGGTAGTAGTCCGCACCGCGGACGTTGTCGTGGACGGGAAGGGTGAGCTGTTCGGCCTCCTCGGCCGGGAGC
>DAHXOD010000177.1 GCA_027365055.1 bacterium | reverse complement strand
CGGTGCCGGTCGGCATCGATTCGGACCCTGCCTGCGTCATCGTGGTCCCGGAGCTTCCTTGAACTGGATCGGGATCCGCCCCACGCTGTAGTCCTTGCGGAGCGGGTGGCCCTCCCAGTCGTCGGGCATGAGGATCCTCGTCATGTCAGGGTGATCATCGAAGGTAAGCCCGAACAGGTCGAACGCCTCGCGCTCCATTGCCTCTGTCCCGGGGTAGAGCCCGAAGAGGGTCGCCAGCCGGGGGTCGCCAGCCGGAACCTGAACGCGCACCCTCACTCGTTCGACCCTCGTAAGCGACGTCAGATTGACGACGACTTCGAAGCGCTCGGGCTCGACTCCGGGCACGACCTCGCGGTCGGGGTGCGCCAGATAGTCGACCGCGCACAGATCCGAGCACAAGGCAAAACCTGCCTCCCGGAGCGCTGCCACTACCGCGACATAAGTGTCTCGGCCCGGAAAAAGAACGAGGCCACCGCGCACCGTGGCCGACGGGACTCGTGCCAAGGCCGGCAGCGACAGCAGATCGCTGTCGACATTCGAGGTCAACGCGGTGTCCCCAGATGGACGGCAGCGGCCTGCGGCTGGACCCAGCCCGGCACAGGCTCGCCCGTACGTATACCCTCGCCCTGCCCGTCCTCTGGCCTACGGGTGAGATCCCCAGTGCGTATCTTCTCGTGCAGG
>DAHXOD010000175.1 GCA_027365055.1 bacterium | reverse complement strand
CCAGGCGCTGCTGCATCCCCTTGGAGAAGGACGCCACCTTGTCGGCGCCACGCCGTGCGAGCCCGACCGTGACGAGCGCCTCGTCGGCCCACCGGTCCCGCCGCGTCAGGCGGAGAAGTTTCGCGTGGAGGCCGAGGACCTCTCGAGCGGTGAGCCAGTGCTGGAATCGAAAGAGCTCGGGCAGGTAGCCGATCCGGCGGCGAGTCTCGATGTCGCCAGCCGGCGAGCCGAGGACGAGCGCCTCGCCGCTGGTCGGCCGGGTGAGGCCCAGCAAGAGCTTCACCGTCGTCGTCTTGCCTGCCCCGTTCGGGCCGAGGAATCCGAAGACCTCGCCACGCCGCACGGTCATCGACAGGCCCCGCAGTGCGACCGTGTGTCGATAACGCTTGGCCAGTTCGACGGTGTGCACCGCTGGCGATGCCGATGAACCAGCCCGCAGCCCGGTGGTGGCTGCGTCCATCGGCGGCACCAAGTCGGTCGCGGCACCGTCGGATGTGGTGCGATCAGTCCAACTGTCGAGCGACATCCATCACTTCCTGCTGGCCAACGAGCCCGCCCACCGCCTGGACAACATGGTCGTGCTCCCAGACGACGCCGCCAGCGGTGCCGTTGGCAAGCGAGAGATAGACAGCAGGTGACCCGCCGACCGAGGTCATCGTCTGAGTCAAGCCGGGAGGTACTGGGACCGGGAGC
>DAHXOD010000174.1 GCA_027365055.1 bacterium | reverse complement strand
AAGTCAGCACAGAGGGTACAGAATGCACTTGGACACTGCCGAGAATCTGGCGGCAAGTCCGCGGCGCCGATCGGCTGGCTGGTCAGGAGCCGGAGCGACGTCGCTCGAACTTGTCGCGCAGGATCTCGCGTCGTTGCTGGATCTCGCGGTAGGTGATCTGGCGGGTGTCGGGGGACAGCCCGATCGAAGCCCGGAGGCCGTCGAGGTCGATCGGAGTCGAGCGAACGTCGACGCCCACCTCGGCGGCGATGCGGTCGCCGTGATGCTGCGCGAAGTACGCGGCGATAACGGCGATCTCACCGAGGAGGTCGATCTCGGGCGCCATCGTGGCGACGGCACCGTCGAGGAACAGCATGTCCTTGACGAACAACATGAGCTCTTTCGGCATGCGCACTCCGTAGGAGAGAAGCTGCTTCGTGAGATCCCTGATCTGGGAGGTCAGCTCCTCGGCCGAAAGGGTGACGATGTCCTGAGCCGGCTTGTCGAGACCGAGGTCGCGGATGACGTCTTCGGTCCGCGCGCCGACCGGCAGGGCTCCAAGGGAGCGCAGCGCGTCGATCTGGCTGGCAACGTCGTTGGTGGTGCCCCCTACGAGAAGGCGAAGAAACGCGAGCCTTTGCGGCTCGTCCAGGCGGCCGACGATGCCGTGGTCGAGCAGGGCCACGGTTCCCGAGCTCTGCACGAACAAGTTGCCTCC
>DAHXOD010000173.1 GCA_027365055.1 bacterium | reverse complement strand
CGCTTCACCGGCACCTGCGGGGACAGCACTTCGGAGAGGTGCCAGGCGATGGACTCACCTTCCCGGTCCTCGTCGGTGGCCAGATAGAGCTCGTCGGCGTCCTTCAGTAGGCGTTTGAGGTTGGCGACCACCGACTTCTTCTCGGGGGAGACCACGTAGAGCGGCTTGAAGCCGTTGTCCACATCCACGCCCAGCCGAGCCCATCCCTCACCCTTGTAGGCGGCCGGTACCTCGTCGGCGCCTCGTGGTAGGTCCCGAATGTGGCCGATGGAGGACTCCACGACGAAGCCGGATCCGAGCATTCCCGAGATGGTCCGGGCTTTGGCCGGAGACTCGACGATGACCAGGGCCTTAGGCATCGCGGGCACCTCGGGCCGGGCAAGGTGGGGTCCGTGCGCTGTCGGCAGTGCACCTGGAGGAGTTGGTGAGGTACATCGGAAGGCAAGGTTCCCGGCTGCCGAGGACTCCTGTCAAGGCCGAAGAGGCGGCACCAGCCGCTCGGGGACCTCCCAGGCCGCCAGCGACCGCACCCAGTCGGTTCCCGGCAGTCAGTCGGCGCCTGCCGGAGCTACCACCTGGGCCGGTGCCGCCGCCTGGGCCGGGGCCGCCGACATCGGGGTGCTGTCGCCACCCATCCCTTCGGTCTTGCGCTTCGAGAAGGCGATGGCAATGAGGAGGACGACCAACGCTGCTCCGGCGATC
>DAHXOD010000172.1 GCA_027365055.1 bacterium | reverse complement strand
GCACTGGGGCCGTCGTCGCCCACCAGGACCGTGCCCAGGCCCACGGAGATCCCCTCAGCCGCCAGGCGGGCCACCCGCTCGGCCACTTCGAACCGGATCCGCGCCGCCAAGCGCTCGCCGTCGAGGAGCACCGCCGTCAACGTCGCACCACCGCAACGAGCATCACTGCGTGCGTCGCCACGTGCATCGCCACGTGCTCAATGCCGGAAGTGTCGCTCACCGGTGGTGACCATGGCGATGCCGGCCGCTTCGGCGGCCGCCGTCACCTCGGCGTCCCGGACCGAGCCTCCGGGCTGGCCCACCGCGGCCACCCCGGCCCGAGCCAGGACCTCCAGACCATCGGGGAAGGGGAAGAAGGCGTCGCTGGCCGCTGCCGCGCCCACGGCTCGCTGGCCGGCTTTCGCCACGGCGATCTCGGCCGCCACCACTCGGGACTGCTGCCCGGCTCCCACACCGACCGCCTGGCCGCCGTGGGCGATCGAGATGGCGTTGGAGGTGGTGCGACCGCAGATCCTCCAGGCCATGACCAGGTCCCACCACTGGGCCTCGGTAGGAGTCACGCCGGTCACCACCTTCCAGTCCGAAGGTGCTGACTCGAACCGGTCGGGCGTCTGGACCAGCCACGACCCCCCCAGGCTCCGCACCTGGCGGGACACGGTCTCGGGTGCCGGGGCCGACACCAGGCGGGTGGCCTTGCGTTTCGCCACCAGG
>DAHXOD010000171.1 GCA_027365055.1 bacterium | reverse complement strand
GGAGGCTGCGGGTCCGCACGGTGGCGACGCCCGGCCACACGCCCGGCTCGATGTGCTTCGCTGCAGAGGGCACGCCACTGCTGTTCTCGGGCGACACCCTCTTCCCCGGGGGCCCAGGGAACACCTCTTTGCCCGGGGGCGACTTCCCCACCATCATCCACTCGATCGAGCGGCGGCTCTTTGCCCGATTCGACGCGTCCACCGTCGTGCTTCCCGGGCACGGGGCGTCGACCACCATCGGCACCGAGGCGCCGCACCTCCAAGAGTGGGTCGACCGCGGGTGGTGACCCGGCGGCATCCCGGCGGGATCGCCCCGGCGATTTCCCCTATATCAGTGGTGGAAAATCCGACCCGGCCAGTAGACTTCTGACGTGACCGTACCGCTGCTAGAGATCGACGACCTCCATGTGGCAGCAGAGGGCGCCGGCATCCTGCGTGGCGTGGACCTGCATGTCGGCGCCGGTGAGGTCCACGCCCTCATGGGCCCGAACGGTGCGGGCAAGTCGACGCTGGCCTCGGCGCTCATGGGGCACCCCTCCTACCACGTGACCGCTGGCAGCGTGCGCTTCCGGGGCGAGAACGTCACCCACTGGTCGACCGACGCCCGGGCCAAGGCGGGGATGTTTCTCGCCTTCCAGTACCCCGAGTCCATCGAGGGCGTCTCGGTGATCCAGTTCCTCCGCCAGGCGGTGTCGGCCCGGAGTGGCAACGA
>DAHXOD010000170.1 GCA_027365055.1 bacterium | reverse complement strand
CAGTGCCACCGACTTCCTGGGTCAGTCCTCCCAGCCCCTCGGCCCTCTTCCCATCCGCTCTTCGCTATACCCTCTGCCCCGAGCTGGACATAGAAGGCCACAGATGGCATGGGCACCGACAGCTCCACCACGAGTACCCGGGCGAGCGACCAGACCAGAGCGAGCCCGGACACGATGAGTCCCAATCGACGGCACGTCGAATGGGTTGAGGCACACTTGGCATAGGCCACGCGTCAACGAGGCGCAGCCTGCTGTCGATCAGCGGCGGGGAGCAGCCCTTCGAGCGGTAGCCTTCTTGGCGACAGCCTTACGGGCCGGGGCCTTCTTTGCCGGCTGACGAGTCGCTACCCTCTTAGCCGGTGCCTTCTTGGCGACGGCCTTACGAGCCGGTGCCTTCTTGGCCGGTGCCTTCTTGGCCGTAGCGCCTGCTCGTTTCAGCGCACCCGAGCGAACGATCGCCTTCGCCGGGGTTGAACGGTCGGCGGCGTCGACCACTGACTCCTTGCGCTCCTTGGCTTGGGTTGCCAAGAGCTCTTGGGAGGTCGGCCAGACACCTCTGGCTAGACGGGGAGCCTTGGAAGACAGCATCACCGTGTCACGGAATGCCTTCATAGCCGTGGCCTTCGCCACAGTCTTGGCCTTGATCTTGACGGGCTCGCCGGTCTGGGGGTTACGGCCAATGCGAGCCTTCCGGCTGATCTTGGTGAACTTGGCG
>DAHXOD010000016.1 GCA_027365055.1 bacterium | reverse complement strand
CTTTCCCACCCAGATCGAGGAGCTGCTGTTCCAGGTTGTCGCGGTGTCGCCCCATTTCCAGTGCGTGCTCACCCGGTCTGGGCGCATGGACGAGCTGGCGGTCCGGGTCGAGCGCCGACCCGATGCCGGGCACGAGCAGGCGGCGGCGGTCGGCGCCCAGGCGGCCCGTGGCCTCGCATACGCGCACAGGAGGGGCTTCGTCCACCGTGACGTCAAGCCTGCCAACCTGCTCTTCGACGAGGACGGGGTCACCGCGCCATGCTAGGGAGCCGGGTCGTGCTTGTCACGATCCCGCCGCTCCGGGACCGGGTCCGAGCCGTCCGGCCCGGCGGCTCCGCCCGCTCCGACCGGCCCTCGGGCCCCACGCCGGTCGGCCCGTTCGAACTGGCGTTCGACGTCGGCCCACAGCAGCGGGTCCTCCTCGGTCGACTGCTCGTCGAGTCGCTGGGCCCGGTTGAGGACCACCGCCCCGACCGTCAGCAACACGAAGAGCATGCCGAGCTTGGAGACGAACCCGGCGATCTGCTGGTCGTTCAGGGGCCGCATCCCCACCGCCAGGTGGGAGTGCTCGTAGGTCGAGTACAGCGGGCGGCGGGCGAAGATGTAGACGAAGGAGAGGAACGCCGGCAGCACCGACTGGATCACCAGGTAGGTGAACCGTCCGACCGGCCGCAGGCGGGTCACGCCCGGCACCCGGCCGATCACCGGGATCCACAATACGAAGCCGGCGGCCAACACCACCAGGTCGACCAGGCCTCTCACGACCACCGACGAGGCCTGGGCCTCCACCAGCGGGGTGGTCAGGGTGCCGACCATGATCACCAGAAAGACCGGCACCGCCACCACCGGCCGGCGGCACCGTTCGATGCAGGCGTCGATCGGAGCCGGCCGGGTCACCCGTTGCAGCATGTCGTACGGCAGCCCCAGCAGCAGCAGGGGCGGGATGGCGAGCACCAGGATCAACCGCTGGATCACGAGCACGGTGAGCGACCAGTGCGCCGCCACGTCGGCCAGGGGCCAGGTGAACGCCACGGCGGCTCCGAAGAGGGCTCCGGCGAAGGCGGCGACCTGCCGCCGGGGCCAGGGGGCCGCCCCCGGGGTCCTCCTCCGGTAACGGCGGTGCCCGGCCACGGTGACGGCGACCACGGCCACCAGCACCAGCCACGCCAGTGCGTGCGGTCGCCAGGCGTACGGGCCCCCGGTGGCGATCACCAGGGGAACCGGTCCTCGGGTGCCGGCTGGGACCTAGATTGACGGGCATGGCACGACTGGACCGGTTGGAGCGGGTGACCAACCTGCTGCTGGCACTGCTCGACACCACCCACCCGCTGAGCCTGCGCGAGATCGCAGATCGGGTCCCCGGCTATCCCGACTCCCACGAGGCACGGCGCCAGGCGTTCGAGCGGGACAAGCGCCTTCTGCGTGACGAAGGCGTGCCGGTGCTGGTTGAGACGGTCGGGGGAGCCGACCAACTCGGGTACCGGGTCGACCCGGACGCGTACTACCTGCCCGATCTGGATCTGGAGCCTGCCGAGCAGGCGGCCCTCGCCCTGGCCGTCGCCGGCGTGCATCTCGGTGAGCCTAGCGGTGCCGAGGCGCTGTCCAAGTTGGGCGCGTCCGGTGATCTTCCTCTCCCTGACCAGCACCCGGCACCGGTGGTCGACCTGCCCCCGCTGGCCGCGCTCCCTGCCCTCCCGGTGGTGTTCGACGCGGCGCGGCAGTCGGCCAGCGTGCGTTTCGACTATCACGGGACACGGCGACGGGTCGCGGTGTCCGACCTGCGGTTCCGAAGGGGTCGCTGGTACCTGACCGGGTATGACATCGACATCGGTGAGCGCCGGACCTTCCGGATCGACCGGATGGAGTCGGAGCCGCTGGTCGATGCGCCGGGGTCTGCTCAGCTTCCCGAGGGTTGGGATGCGGTCCCCGCGGGTGGCTCACGGGAGGCGTGGCAGTTCGGCGACGGTGACGAGGTCGCGGTCGACCTGGTGGTCGACCGCGCCGAAGCGGGGCGGGTGGTGGCGGAGTTGGGAGAGCAGGTGGTCATCCGCCGCGACCACGACGGCTCAGTGCATCTGAGGCTGGCGGTCACCGACGTCGGTGCGCTGGTGACCTGGGTGCTCGACCTTCTCGACCATGCGGAGGTGCTGCGCCCACGTCCGGTGCGCGCCGCCATCGTCGAACGGCTCCGCGCCATCACCGCTGGTGCGGCGGAGCACAGGCACGGCACCTCGGCGTCGGAATCGCAGCCGGGGTCGGCCTCCAAGGCGGACTCGTGAACGACCACCCAGCCCCTGCGGTGACGGGAACCGCCGGGCGGCTCCGACGCCTGCTGGCCATGCTGGCATGGCTGGCGCAGGTCGGGGAGGCTCCGATCGACGAGGTTGCCGACCGCTTCGGGCTGGCCCCGGACGCGCTGGTCGGCGAGCTCGAGCTGGCGGCCTGCTGCGGCCTGCCCCCGTACACACCGGACCAGCTGATGGAGATCGTGGTGACCGACACCTCGGTGTCGGCCCGGTTGGGTGCCCTCGTTGCCCGCCCCCGCCGGTTGACTCCTCGTCAGGGGTTCGCGCTGGCTACGGCAGCTCGGGCGTTGCTGGCGATCCCCGGCAGCGATGCCGACGGCGCGCTGTCCCGGGCCCTGTCCAAGCTCGAAGGCGCGCTCGGGGCGCAACGGATCGCCGTAGAGCTCGACACCCCGCCGCTGCTCGAGCTGGTCGCCGAGGCGGTCGACGCCGGTACCCGTCTCGAAATCCTCTACTACTCGGCGTCGAGCGATCGCCTCCGCCTGCGCGAGATCGAGCCACGCAGGTTGTTCGCCGCGGAGGGTCACTGGTACGTCGACGCAGACTGCCTGCTGGCCGGGGGCGTCCGTCGCTTCCGGGTGGATCGGATCGGCGACGCCCGGCCGGTGGAGGCGGAGCCCGACGGCGACCGGCGGTCCGAGCCGACGAGTGGGTCCGATCGCGACCCCGGCCCGCCCGACAGTGGCTCCGGCGCGTTCGTGCCCGGTCCCGACACCCGCACGGTCCGCATCGTGGTCGAACCCGAGGCGGTGTGGATGGTGGACTCCATTCCGACCGTCACGGTCACCGAACGGTCCGACGGACGCTGCGAGATCGAGGTGGTGGTCGGAGGCGACGCCTGGCTCGACCGGTTGCTGCTGCGGCTGGGAAGGGATGCCTCGGTCGTGGCGCCGGACGAGGATCGGGAACGGGCATCGGCGGCGGCCGGTCGCGTCCTGCGGCGGTACGAAAGAAGGGAGAACCTATAGGAAAGACTGATAGATAAGAGAAGAACATGAAATACTACGGTATGGGGTGTGAGGTCACCCTGGTGCTGACGACGAAGGTGGTGCGACCGGGCGGTTTTCGCTACTACGTCGGATCCCGGGATCTCGCTCAGGGACCGGAGGGCATCGGCTCGGATCTCGAGGGTCCGGGCCTGTGGTCCGGAGCGGGGGCGGCATCGCTCGGGTTGCAGGAGACCGTCATGCCCGGACCGTTCGCCACCCTGCTCCACGGCGTGGACCCCGGATCAGAGGCGGTCCTCCGAGCCGATCGGGGATCGGCCAGCGTGGCCGGCTTCGACCTCACTTTCTGCGCCCCAAAATCAGTCAGCTTGCTCGCCGCCCTCGCCCCTCGCGAGGTGGCGACGGAGGCGGGCCGGGGCCACGATGCCGCGGTGGCCGACGCCAGCGGCTACCTGTCGCGCAACGGCCTGGGGGTTCGCCGCGTCCAGCGAGGAGCGACGTCGTACCTGCCGTCGACCGGCCTGGTCGCCGCGGAGTTCCGCCACCTGACCAGCCGTGCCCTCGATCCCCATCTCCATACCCATGTGGTGGCGGCGAACGTGGCCCAAGGGGTCGATGGCCGATGGTCGGCAGTGGACGGGAGGCGGGTGTTCGCCCACCTCCGGGCCGCCGGTGCGGTCTATCAGGCGTCGTTGCGCTCCGAGTTGGGAGCACGCATCGGGGCCGGATGGGAGGTCAGACCGTCCGGACTGGGTGACGTCGCCGGCGTCGACCCCGGGCTGCGTCGCCTGTTCTCGCAGCGCACCGCCGAGATCGAGCAGTATGTCGCCGAGCGGTTCGGCAACGACGGTCGACGGCACCGCGGCGCGTTCTACGCCACCCGTCCGGACAAGGACCTCAGCCAGACCGTCGACCAGTTGACCGACGGCTGGCGGCGCCGAGCCGCTGACTTCGGGTTCGACCTCGGGGAGCTGTCCCGAGCGGTGGGACGAGGGCGGACTGCCGAACTGGCCGGCGGGCGCCTGGGGGGGAATGCGGTGCTCTCAGGTGGGTTCGACCCGGAGCGGATGGCCGCCCGCCTGGTCGAAGCCGGCCGCCCCGAGCGCACGCTGTCCCGTGGCGACCTGGTGGCCCAGGTAGCGGCGGCGACGACCGCCGGTGCCGGGTCACGCCACCTGGAGGAGGTGGCGGACGGGATCCTTGCCGTCTCGGGGGCTCCGGTGGCCGGCATCAACGGACCCGAACCCCGTTGGCCGGTCGACGTCGTGGTCCGATCGTTGGGCGAAGGTCGCCAGGTGTCGACCGTGGAGCGGTCCGACGGTGTCCACGGCGGGGGCGACGGCCAGGGTCGCTCTACCCGGGAGCGAGGTGCGGAGCGGTCGACCGGCACCCGTGCCCCGGGCGAGCGGGCCGACCCACTCGATCGCGTGGCCCGGTTCGCGAACGAACGCCGGCGCCGGCTGGAACGGGACAGGACGCCCGACCGCCAGCGCGGTATCGACCTCGGCCGCTGACGGACCCCGGTCTCGGCCGCTGACGAACCCCGGTCTCAACGAGTCAGGTCGGGCCCCGTGGTGCGCACCCGAGCCCGCTCGTATGCGTGCTGGGCGTAGCCCTGCAGGCTCGCCCACGGTTCGACCGCATGGGACGGTGCCCGCGGTACCCACTGCGCCTGGTTCCGCTCGTCGAAGACCAGGGTGTGGCCCGGCGATCCCCGACCGATCAGGTCGGGAGGCAGCCGGCGTCGCCACTGGGTGCTCGCCGACTGGCCGGTCGACGGCTGACCGCCGGTGACGGCATCGGTGAGGAGGTGTCCCGTCGGGGTCCGTGACATCGAGACGGTGCGGCTGGGAAGCTCCTCGTCGCCGGCCAGGGTGGAGAGGCTCTCCAGGGTCCGGACGTCGCCGATACCAGGGAGCACCATGGTGGTGCCGAACTGGGAGGGGAAGCCCTCGGCTTCGTCGGGCCAGCGAAGGCGCGCCTGGGACAGATCCTGGAAGCAGGCCAGCGTCGTCAGCCCTTGCCCCCCGCCTTCGCTGACCATCGACGGGAGCGACGGGAGCGGGGCGATGTTGGCCACCTCGTCCAGTGCGAGCAGCACCGGCGGTGCGGTGCTCGGCCCGGGGGGTGCCTGGGCGCTCCGGCCGTAGGTCGCCGTTCGAATGTCCTCGACGAGGCCGACGACCATCGGGGCCACCAATGCCTGGCGATGGGCAGGTGCACAGATGTAGATGGTGTCGGCCGAACCCACGAACGACCCGGGATCGAAGTCGGGCTCGCACGTGGTCGCCAGCGCGTGTTCGCTGCGATAGCCGGACAGCGCGCCGGATGCCGTCGACCAGATGCCGCTCTGCTCGCGTTCGTCGGTGATGTCGATGCCGCTGAGCGAGTCGTAGGCGAGGTCCGCCCCACCGGAGGGCACCGACGCCAAGATCGACTTCGCCGGGCCGAGCTGACGTCGGTCGACCCAACCGAGCACCGTGCGCATGTCGGCCCCGTCCAGCGCTGCCGCGTGCACAAGAGGAGCCAGCAGCGATCGGGCCCGCTCGTTCCAGTGGTGGCCGTCCGCTCGCCGGGCACCGGTCGACCCGGACGCGACGTGCACGATGGATGCGGCGACCGCCATCGCTCCGTCCCAGGTGACGGCGGACTGGAGGGGTGACCACCGCAAGGGCTCGGTCACCCCTCCACCGGGGTACGACCCGGTGGGGTCGAACAGCAAGCAGCGTCCGCGCTGGGCGCGTACGGCGGCAGTGGCGGCCAGGACGTCGGGCTTGGTGGACGTGGAGACCACCGCACCGGCCGCGGCGAGCACATTGGGGATGATCACCGACGAGGTTTTGCCCGAGCGCGGAGGTCCGAGCACCATCAGGGATCGCTCCGGCTGAGCGAAGTGCCAGCGGTCGCCGGCGTGTCCGAGGTAGAGAGCCGAGCCGGCTGCCAGCGACGTGGCGATGCACGCGGCGTGGACGGCGGCGACCGACGCCGGGTCGTGGTTGGGAACAAGATGTGTCACGTCGGCTTCCTCGGGTCGAGACGACCGGTTGTCGGTGATGGCGCAAGTCCTCGGGGGACGGCGGTGGGGGCGATGCCATGACGGTAGGCCAAAAATGGTTGCCAGCAAAGGGAAATTTGGGGACCGCTGCTTCGATTGACCGTTCGGGATCGTCGGTCGACACCGGTCGTGCAGTCGTCGGTGGTGACGGATCCGAATGCTCGGCCACGGGCACGCGACGGCGGGGACCTGCGGAAATGCTTGACCTGGCGCACAAATGCCGTTTGGATAGCTGCGATCGTGCAGTGCTGAGGAGGTGATCGTGAACAAGTCGGAGCTCGTCCAGGTGGTCCGTGGATCGACAGCGTTGTCCCACCGGATCGTCGAGGAGGTAGTCGACGGCGTGTTCACTTCGATCATGGCCGAGGTGCGTTCCGGAGGGAAGGTCACGGTGGTCGGGTTCGGGACGTTCCGACCCACTGCCCGGCCGGCCCGGACGGGGCGGAACCCGAGGTCGGGTGCAGTGGTGCCGATCGCCGCGTCGAAGGGTGTCCGGTTCGCCACCGGTTCGGCGTTCAAGACGGCGTTGAACTCCAAGGAGGGAGCACCCATGGCAGTGACGAAGGCTGCAGCAAAAAAGGCACCGGCTCGAAAGGCCGTGGCAAAGAAGACCGTCGCCAAGAAGGCGGTCGCCAAAAAGGCACCGGCTCGAAAGACGGCAGCCAAGAAGGCTCCGGCCAAGAAGGCGGTCGTCCGAAAGACGGCAGCGAAGAAGGCTCCGGCCCGCAAGGCGGTGACGAAGAAGACCGTCGCCAAGAAGGCTCCGGCCCGCAAGGCGACGGCGAAGAAGACCGTCGCCAAGAGGGCTCCGGCCAAGAAGGCGGTCGTCCGAAAGACGGCAGCGAAGAAGGCTCCGGCCCGCAAGGTTGTCGCGAAGAAGGCCGTCGCCAAGAAGGCTCCGGCCAAGAAAGCGACGCGCTGAGACGTTCCCCTCGACGAGGGGAGCGCGCAGTGGGAGACGGCAGGGACCCGCGGGTCCCTGCCGTCGCGTTCAAAGGTCGTCCATCACATGGAACGCCTCGCCGTACCGGAGTCCGGCCAGGCGACCGTGGCTTGCCAGTTGACGACGGACCTTCTCTCCGAACGCCACCATCGGATCATCGTTGCCTGAGACCCCGGTGGTCTCGATGCCCATGGTCGACTGCCACTGGCTGGCGTGGCACAGCAATGCCTCGATCTTCGTCTCGGCGAACCCGCCGGCATCTTCTACGTGGTTCGCCTCGTCGGCCTCGAACAGGAGCAGTGCGTCGGGTCGATGGGGCACCAGGCCGAGGTCGGGGAAGAAGTGGGGATCGCGGGCGGCGACCAGTGCATCGACCGTCAGGAACCCGGCGGCCCGGTGGTCGGGATGCAGGCGGTAGCGACGCCAGGGATCGTGCCCGAGGATCGCCGCCGGCCGCAGGGTCCGGATGATCTCGACGACCGCCCGCCGTTCCGCTGCGCCGTTCTCGAGTGCGCCGTCCACACGGTCGAGGAACTGGACCCGGTCGTCGCGCCGGGCAGGGGTGTCGGGGGTGCCGGGGCCTGTCAGGGTGGCGGCAGCGGCCCGGCACTCGTCGGCGCGGCGAGCCACGAGGTCGGCCAGGTCGGCCGACGGATCCCAGGTTCCCTTGGAGCCGTCGGTGAGCACCAGATGGTGCACCCGACACCCGGCAGCCGCCCACTTGGCGAGCGTGGCACCGCAGCCGAATTCGATGTCGTCGGGGTGCGCCCCGATGGCCAGCGCGCTGGACGGCGTGGCCCGGTCGGTCGTCACCGGCCCGGAGGCGGGGAGGTCGCCGGTCGGCAGACCACTGGGCCCGGCTTCCGGGTCGGGTGTCACCTGACTCACTGCGGGCACCCCCCGTGGACCGGTGGCGCGGCCAGGACGGGCACCACGTCCGCGGGCTCGTCGACGTCCCACGCCAGGTCGGGACGGTCGAGGACGTGCACCATCAGACCGATGCGCTCGGCCTCCGCCCGGTGACGAGCGAACGACCCCGGACCGTAGGAGAACCGGAATCCGGTCCCACGGGGAAGGGCGATGACGTTGGTCCCGTTCCCGAACCGATCGGGTACCAGGGTGACGCCGGGGGAGGCCCCCACCGAGACCAGGTCGGCAGCACGAGGCAGGTCTCCATGGGCAATGGTGATCTGTTCGGCACCGGCCGCGGCGAGGCGAGCGACCCCGGCCTCGACCGCTCCATTCAGCCCTCGGCCGGGCTCCCACACCACGAGCGCTCCCCTCGTCCGTGCCCAGACCGCCACGTCTCGGTCGTCGCAGACGACGGCCACCGGCAACGGCTGCGCCGCGGCCAGCACGCGTTCGGCCATCGCTTGGGCGAGCGACGCCCGCTCGGGACCACTCAAGGTGAGGTGGAGGCGCCCTTTGGCCTCTCGGAACGACTTGACCGGAACGAGCACCGCTCGCGGCCCGATCCGGAGCCCCGACCCAGTGCTCGGACTCGACTGTCTGACGCCGGTCACCGGCCCAGTGTAGGGGTGGCCCCGGTCCACCGCCGGAGCAGCGGGGAGCGTAGGGTGGTCTCGTGTCCGAGAAGGTGGCGGTGGTCGGTGCGGGGTCGTGGGGGACCACGGTGGCGGCGCAGGCCGCCCGCAACGCTCCGACCGTCCTGTGGGCTCGTGACCCCGCGGTTGCCGACTCGGTGCGCGGCGAGCGGACCAACCCCGCGTACCTGCCGGGGGTGACCTTGCCGGACCAGCTCGGCGCCACCAGCGATCTCGGCGAGGCAGTGGGTAGCGCCACCCTGGTGGTGATGGCGGTGCCGTCGCACGGGTTCCGCTCGGTCGCCTCCGTCGTCGCATCACTGGTGCCCGCCGGGACTCCGGTCCTCAGCCTCACCAAGGGGCTCGAGCGGGGCACGCACCTGCGGATGACCGAGCTGCTCGCCGCCCTGGTGCCGGAGAGCCCGTGCGGTGTGCTGACCGGGCCCAACTTGGCGGGCGAGGTGGCCGCCGGCCAGCCCACCGCCGGAGTGGTGGCGATGGAGGACGAGGGCTTGGCCCGGTGGGTCCAGGGCATCTTGATGTCGAGGACCTTTCGTGTCTACACCAATGGTGACGTGGTGGGATGCGAGATTGCCGGAGCGCTGAAGAACGTGCTCGCGGTGGCGGCCGGTGTCTCGGACGGGCTCGGGTTCGGTGACAACACCCGTGCGGCGCTGATCACCCGCGGCCTGGCCGAGATGGGGCGCCTGGGGGCGCGCCTGGGTGGCGATCGGATGACCATGGCCGGTCTCGCCGGAGTCGGCGACCTGGTGGCCACCTGTACCAGCCCGAAGAGCCGCAACCACTCGGTGGGGATCGCGTTGGGACAGGGCCGCACCCTCGACGAGGTCCTCGGGGAGATGAAGATGGTGGCCGAAGGGGTGAAGACGGCGAGACCGATGGTCGAGCTGGCCACGGCCCACGGCGTGGAGGTGCCCATCGCGTCCCAAGTGGCCGCACTGATCGACGGCAAGACCAGCGCCTCGGGGGCGATCAGCACGCTGCTCGCCCGCCCGGCCACGGCCGAGTTCCCGAAGGGCAATCCTTGACGTCCCCGTCCAGGGACCATGGTCTCGATCGCGGCGACCTGGCGGGGATCGCCGACGCGATGCAGAACATGTCCCTCGACGGGGAGCCCGCCTCCCCGACGGGAGCCGAACGGAAGGCTGCCGAAGAGCGGGTCCGTTCCCTGCTGGCCGAGCTCGGAACCTCGGCCGAGGAGGTCGACCGGGCGATCGAACAGGACACCGTCGATCTCTTGACGGTGGATCGGATGCTGGTGCCCACCGAACGCCTGCTGACCCAGAGCGAGGTCGCCGGCCGGACCGGCGTTCCGCTCGAGCTGGCCCGCCGTGTGTGGCGAGCCCTCGGGTTCTCCGACGTGGGCGACGAGGAGCCGGCGTTCACCGAGACCGACGTCGAGGCCCTGCGGCTGTTCCGGGCCATGGTGGCGGCCGGCGTCGTCGACACCGAGGTCGGTTTGCAGATGGCCAGGGTGATCGGTTCTTCCATGGCCCGCATCGCCGAAGCCGAGACCGCGCCGGGCAACCTGCCGGTCCTGGCGTCGACCGGGGACAGTGTCGTCGACGCCGATCTCTTCGCCCGGCAGGCGGGTGCCTCGCTGCCGGCCATGGCCGGTCTCCTCGAGTACGTGTGGCGGCGACACCTCCAGGCCGCGACCCGCCGGGCGATGCTGCTGCGCACCCGGAGTAGCGAGGGCATCAGCCCGGTGATGGTGGTCGGCTTCGCCGACATGGTCGGGTTCACCGTGCTGAGCCAGCACCTGGGCGACTACGAGCTGGCGGCGGTGGTGTCGCGCTTCGAAGAGATCGCGCACGACATCGTGGTGAGACTGGGCGGTCGGATCGTCAAGATGATCGGTGACGAAGCCATGTTCGTCGTACCCACCGTGGTTGATGCTGCCCAGATCGGCCTGAGCCTGTCCGAGGCATACGCCGGCGACAAGCTGCTCTCCGACGTCCGGGTGGCGCTGGCCGTGGGTCCCGTGCTCGTTCAGGACGGTGACTTCTACGGACCGGTGGTCAACCTGGCCAGCCGGCTCGTGGCCATCGCCAATCCGGGGACGGTCCTCATCTCGGACGAGCTCCACCTGGCGCTGCGGGAACAGTCGGCTGGCCAGTTCGCGGCACGGGCGCTCCGACCCCGGACGGTGAAGGGAATCGGCCGCGTGCAGGTGTGGAAGTTGGCGCGTTCCGATGCGGCATCCGGAGTCGAGCGGCGCCGGAGCCAGCGGTGGGAACGGCTCGGCGACGTGTGGCGCGAGCTGGACGACCGGCGTGCCGTGGCGGACGACAGGGTCGCTTCGGGCGTACGACGCGCCGGCGAGGCTGGTCGGCGCCCGGACGGCACCCCACCCCGGTCAGATCGTCTCGTCGAACCGGAGGGTGGTGATCCCCTGGGCACGGAGCTCGAAGGACCCGGTGAACGGGGACAGCGGGCGGCCCCGTAGGTCGACGTGCCAACCGGTTCGGTCGCCGACCTCCACGGTGGTCGGGTGCTCGGATGGATTGAAGGCCCGGACTTCGAGCGCCCCGGCCTGGCGACGTACCGACGAGACCTCGGCGCCGGTGATCGCCAAGGCGGAGCCGTGGGAAGGGCGCCATCCACCCCCGAACGACGGCACCGGAGACAGCGGATCGAGGACGGCTTCGGCCACCCGGAAGGGATCGGTGCCGTCCAGGCAGAGGGCGTAGCGGGCATCGATCCGACCGATCAGCTGTGGACCCTCGAGGGGAAGGAGTGGACCCGCCGAGAGCGGACGGTTCCGCATGCCGAGCCGTGAGAGCATGCCGGTCGAGCGCAGCAGGGTGAGCGCGAGCGTTCGGGCCACGGCACGCTCGGAGGCGCTCTCCCGGTCGACCAGCTCGTACTCGACCACCCCGTCGTGGACGACGGTCAGGCCCCCGGCGCACACGAACCGTCGGGACGGGAAGGTGGGAGTGGGGTACTCGTCGGGTCGGCCCTCGCCGTCGAGACCGCGCTCGACGGCGGTGAAGGCGCACTCCGCCATCGAATGGTCGGCCGGATGCGGCAGGGGAAGGTGGACCCGCAGCCGGTGGTCGCGGCAGGGGTTGTCGAACCACGTGTGGATCCGGAGGATCGACTCGTCGGCGAGGAGCGTCACCTCGGTGGTGACGTCGACCGGGGAGGAGCCGACCCGTGCACTCCGCCCGTCGTCGATGCGCTCCGGCCAGAGGTACCGGGCGCGGACGGTCACCGTGCCCCGCACGGGACCGAGGTCTCCGGCGGTGATCTCGACCTCCTCGGGGGAGGTGACCTCCCGATCCTCGAGTGGGGGGGAGTAGTTGTAGGTGTCGCCGTGGTCCCCGCCGTCGACCAACCTGGCGTAGCCGGGAAGGCCGTTGACCGAGAAGGTCCCGTCGGCGGCGTCGAAGGTGACGGACAGCAGCCCGTTGGACATCGACACGGTGCGGTCCGGCGCGTCGGAGACGCGGACCTGCACCGGCCGTTGGAGCACGGCGGGAGCGAACGGTGCCCAGCCGTACCCGGCGACTTCGGCTTGGCGGGCCAGGATCCGGCGCATCGCCGGCTGTTCGATGGTGATCCGGACGTCGCTGTCGGGCCGGGCGAGCAGGCGGGTGGTCAGCTCCCGGCGGACCTCCTCGACCACCGTCGTCACACGGGGTTGTGGTCCGAGCTCGACCCGGAGCGTGATGCCGGTGGGGTCCTCGCTCAGCTCGGCGTCGGTGATGTAGGTGTCGTCGTCGATCCGGTCCCCCTGGATCACCCCGAGCAGGCTGAAAAGGGCAGGTGCCCGGACGGTCAGGGTGCCCGGAGATCCGGCCTGCTCGGACACCACCTGGATGTCCGGTCCGGGCGGATCGGTGACCGGCACGACCACCTCGACCATCCCCGTGCGAGGCGACGCGGTGGGGTTGACCACCGTGGTGCCCGGGTCAGCCATGGAGGCGGCGATGGCCCGGCGTGCTTGTGCGGCCAGCCCATCTCCGATCTGGCGGGCCTCCGCATAGCGGTGGAGCACGGCGTCGACCACCTCGTCGGCTGAGCAGGCACAGATCGAGTCGTGGGCGGCGTTGACGATCAGGAGCGACCATGCCTCGTCGAGGAAGCGCTCGGGCCATGCGTCGGAGGGGAGGAAGAGGGCGGCCAACGGCTCCGCCCGGCGCTCGAGCGAACGCTCGGCTCGGGCGGCGGCCTGCTTCACGTCGACCCGGTTGGAGGCGACCCCCATGAGGAGGTTGGCCCGCCATCCGGAACGGAGCTCACCGGTCCATGACCGCAGCCCGTCGCTCGCCCGTCCGGCCAGGTACTCGGGCAGCGAGGTGATGGCGAGCTCGACCTGCTGCTGCATGCCGTTGGCCTCGCACACCACCCGGCCCAGCCAGGGTTGTGGATGCTGGTGGTCGGTGCCGTTCAGGACGAGCAACGGTTCCCCGGGACCGAGGAAGGGTCCGGCCTCCTCGACCAGGGAGTCGATCCGGCGGAGCAGTCGCTTGGCGTCGTCGGGCAGCGACGCGCCGTTCCCGTAGCCGGAGACGAGGTACTCGGCCCGCACCGAGGAGCCGTCCGGGGCGATCCAACGGAATGCGGTGCTGTCGACCGTCGACGGCACCCCACGCCAGACCACCGCGTGGTCCATCCCGGCCTGCGACAGGATCTGGGGCATCTGGGCCACATGCCCGAACATGTCCGGGAGGTAGCCCACCTCCATCGCGCCGCCGAAGGCGGCACCCCGGCGCAGGCCGGCTTGGAGGTTGCGGACGATGGTCTCCCCGGACACCAGGAACTCGTCCATCAGGATGTACCAGGGACCGATCGTGATCCGCCCGGAGGCCGCGAGTGCTCGCAGGCGCGGTTCGTGCTCGGGTCGGATCCGGAGGTAGTCGTCGACCACCGCCAGCTGGCCGTCGAGAAGGAAGCTCCGGTAGGAGGGGTCCCGTTCCAGCAGGTCGAGCAAGTCGTCGATCAACCGGACCAGCTCGATCCGGAAGGTCTGGAAGGGCTCGTACCACTCTCGGTCCCAGTGGGTGTGGGGGACGATGGCCACCGGCCGTCGCGACGGGGTATCTCGGTGCGTGGATCCGGCATCGCCGTCGCGCCGGTCGTGCTGCTCGCTCGGTCCCATCAATTCCTCGTTCCCGTCCTCGGCGCCCCGGTGGGACGACGTCACCGGTCTGCTGGTCGACCCGAAGGCCCGGTGGGCATCACCGCATGGTCGGGCCTGGTGCCTGCGACCCTACGCCAGGTCCGGCTCGGGCCGGTGCGCTAGAACGTGGTGGTGCCCGCCCGTGCGCCTGATCCGACGGGCACCGGCCTGCGCCACTGGCGCCACCATCTCGATCCGGCGACGGGCTGGGCGGCCGGTCACCCGCACACGTCGGTGCTCGGGCTCTGGGCGTCCCGGTGGCGACGGGATCCCGCTGCCCCACTCTTCCTCCAACCGGCCGGAGAGGGAGTGGCCCACCAAGGTCGTGGCCAGCGCGTCGGCCTCGACCCCGGTGGCTGGTGGACGGCAGGCCAGTTCGAGGAGGCGACCCGACGGGCGGCCGGCCGGTTGCGGGCAGCCGGTCTCGTGCCCGGCGACCGCATGGTGTGGTCGGTTCGGTCGTCGGTGCCGGCTGTGGTGGCCCACGTGGCCGCCTTGCGCGCCGGGTTGGTGGTGGTGCCAGTCAACACGGCCGCCACCGAGGCCGAGCTCACCACGGTGTCCGCCGCGGTGCGACCGTCCGTGGCGGTGGTGGACGACGTGGCCCGGGGAGCCTGGATCCGCGGCGCGTCCGGCGTCGACACCCTGGCGGTCGGGCCCGAACTCGACCTCGGGGATGGAGACGCCGGCGTGCTCGACGCGGCCCGGCCCGACGATCCGGCACTGATCTGCTTCACGTCGGGGACGACCGGCGCAGCCAAGGGCGCCGTCCTGACCCACCGGAACCTGCTGGCCGCGACCACCTCGGTGGTGGCGGCTTGGCGGTGGACACCGGAGGACCGCCTGGTCCACTGCCTCCCGGTCTTTCACGCCCACGGACTCTGCGTCGGGGTCTATGGCACACTGGCTTCCGGTGGGTCCGCGGTGTTGCTCCCCGGCTTCGATCCCGGCGTGGTGCTCGATGCGGTGATCGAGCACCGGGCAACGTTGTTCTTCGGCGTCCCGACCATGTACCACCGGCTGCTCCGGGCACCGGGAGCCTCCCGCATGCGCCGGCTGCGGCTCTGCGTGTCGGGTTCCGCCCCGCTCGCCGCCGAGTTGCAGCGCCAGGTGTCGGCGGCCGTGGGCCAGTCGGTGCTCGAGCGCTACGGGATGACCGAGACCCTGATGAATGTGTCCAATCCCTACGACGGCGAGCGTCGCCCGGGGAGCGTGGGCTTCCCGCTTCCCGGGGTCGAGGTCGACCTGGCCCCGGACGGCGAGATTCTGTTGCGGGGACCCAACGTCTTCGACCGGTACTGGGAGCGGCCCGCGGAGACGGCGGCCGTGTTCCGTCCCGCTTCCGATGACGGGGGTCCCTGGTTCGCCAGCGGTGACCTCGGCGAGGTCGAAGACGGGTACCTGTTCATCCGGGGCCGGTCCAAGGAGCTGATCATCAGTGGCGGGGTCAATGTGTACCCGGGCGAGGTGGAGGACGCCATCGCCTCCTTTCCCGGCGTGGTCGAGGTGGCGGTGACCGGCACCCCCTCGGACGAGTGGGGGGAGGTGGTCACCGCCTGGGTGGTCACCGATGGCCCGGTTCCGTCCGCCGGCCAGCTTGCTGCCCACACGGCCCGCGTCCTGGCCCCGTACAAGCGTCCCCGGCTGGTCCGCTCGGTCGAGGCGCTGCCCCGGAACTCGCTGGGCAAGGTACTGCGCCACCAGCTCGACTCGTGACGGCTCGCCCCGATCTCCATCTGGAGCATGGTCTGCTGGCGGAGGGGTTCGAGCTGGTGGCCGGTCTCGACGAGGTGGGCCGGGGTGCCTGGGCCGGGCCGGTCTCGGTGGGGGTGGTGGTCATCCCGGCGGGATCGCCGGTCGGGAGAGTCCCGGAGGGATCGCCGATGCCGCCCGGGCTCCGGGATTCCAAGCTGGTGCCCGAGCACCGCCGGGACGCCCTCTACGACGACGTGGTCGGGTGGTGCTCGGCCTGGGCGGTCGGGCACGCCAGCCCCGGGGAGTGCGATCGCCTGGGGATGACAGCGGCGCTCCGATCGGCGGCCTGGCGGGCGATGTCGGCACTGCCGGCGATGCCCCACGTCGTGTTGTTGGACGGCGGCCACGACTACGTGACGCCACCCGACGGTGAGGCGGCGAGGCGTGGTTCCCCGGAGGTGAGGACCGTCGTCAGAGGGGATACGACCTGCGGTTCCATCGCCGCGGCGTCCATCGTGGCCAAGGTCACTCGCGATCGGTTGATGCGCCAGGAATCACTTCACTTTCCGGCCTTCGAATTCGAGCGGAACAAGGGCTACCCGTCACCGGTCCACCGGACGGCACTGGCCGGTTGGGGCCTCACCTCCATCCACCGACGCTCGTGGTCCTACGTTGCCCGTTTGCCCTACGGAACCGGACCAGGACCAGGACCCGATGGACCGGCCCCGGGCGGGACCGGCCCTGGATGACGGAGGAACGCGATCGACGGTCAGCGAGGAGCGGATGGCTCCTTCGGGAGCCCGAGCACGCGTTCCCCGATGATGTTGCGCATCACCTCGTCACTGCCACCGGCAACGCGCATCCCGGGGACCCCGAGGAGGAACTGCGACCACGCGTAGGTGCCCCACCGGCCGCTGTCGGCCACCAGCTCGGGTCCGAGGACCGCGGAGGCAAGCTCGTAGGAGCGGACCATGTTGGCGGTCAGCGACAGCTTGCCGAGTGACAGCTCCGGGCCGGGAAGCTGCCCGGCAGCCAGCGTGGCCATCGACCGGAGGTTGGTGTACGAGGCAACCCTTTCGTTCACCACGACCTGGGCCAACTGCTGGCGGATGAGCGGGTCGCCGGCACGACCCTGGGCCCGAACCAGCTCGATGAGGCGGTGGGTGACCGACGGACCGGTTCCGCCGCCTCCTCCTCCGATCGCCGCCCGCTCGTTCATCAACGTGGTCAGCGCCACGGTCCAGCCGCCGTTCACGGCACCGAGCCGGTGGCTGTCGGGAATGCGGACGTCGGTGAAGAACACCTCGTTGAACGAGGCCCCGCCGGTCATCTGGCGCAACGGCCGGACCTCGACACCCGGGGCGTGCATATCGACCACGAACCCGGTCAGGCCCCGGTGCTTGGGCAGCGTCGGATCGGTGCGGCAGATGATCTCGCCGATGTCGGAGAACTGCGCACCCGACGTCCACACCTTCTGCCCGTTCACGATCCACTCGTCGCCGTCCCGGACGGCCCGGGTCTGGAGCGAAGCGAGGTCGGAGCCGGCGGCCGGCTCGCTGAACAGCTGGCATCCGACGATGTCTCCTCGGTACATGGCGGCGAGATACGCCTTCTGTACCTCGTCGGTCCCGTGGGCGAGGATGGTGGGCGCCACCATCCCGAGCCCGATGCCGAACGCCGACTGGGACGGGATCCGGTAGTCGCGAGCCGCCGACTGGTACAGGCGCTGGTACGAGCGAGGAAGGCCCCGGCCGCCCAGATGCACGGGCCCGGTGATCCAGCCGAAACCGGCATCGAACGCGGTCTGCGCCCAGGAGCGGGCCGCGTCGAGCTCGGCGCGCTGCTGTTCGGGGGTTCGTTCCGGGAACAGGCTGACGTCGTCCGATCCTTCGCCCCAGACGAACTGCTCGACCTGGCGGCGTGGCAGCGTGGCGTCGAGGAAGGCGCGGGCCTGCTCGGCGAAGGCTTCCTCGGTGAGGGACGGGGTGTCGAGAGTGGTCATGTGCTGCTCCCTGCTGGATCGATCGGTCAATCTTGACCGCGCGGTCCAGACTGGTGCAAACGAGTGCCGGTGGGGCCGGTCGACTAGAACGTGGCGGTGGCCATCCTGCTCGCCGTGCTCGCCTCGCTGTCCAATGCGCTGAGCGCGATCTTTCAGCGGATCGGGGTGCAGAACGCTCCGGCAGACACCACCATGAGCCTTCGGCTGATCACCTTCGCGTTGCGCCGGTGGATCTGGTTGCTCGGGCTGGCCATGATCGCGCTGGGCTTTGTGCTGCAGGCGGTGGCGCTCCGGTTCGGCCAGCTGAGCTCGGTCCAGCCCATCGTGACCACGGAGCTGCTGTTCCTGGTGCTGATCCTGGGCGGGTGGTTCCGCTACCGGGTGGCGGCCAGGGACTGGATCAGCGCGGCGGCGGCCGCCGGCGGGCTGTCGGCGTTCCTGGTGATCGCCCATCCCGCCGGCGGGGACATCGTTCCCCGCCTGGCCCGGTGGGCCGTGGTCGTCGGCGTCGTGGGCGGTGCCGTGGTGGCGACGTCACTGCTCGGGTTCGTCGGCGCCCGGTGGTTCCGGGCCGCGATGTTCGGTACCGCAGGGGCGCTGATGTTCGCGCTGTCGGCCGCCCTGACCAAGGTGTTCACCACCCTGGTCACCAAGGGGTGGGGTCATGTCTTCGTCCACTGGGAGCCCTATGCGTTGGTCGCCACCGGCCTCGCCGGCCTGTTCTTCACCCAGAGCGCCTACCACGCCGGACCGATCACCGCCTCCCAGGCGACGCTGACCATCGTGGATCCTCTGGCCAGCGTGGGCATCGGCGTCTGGCTGTTCGGCGATCGCCTCCACACCGCGGGGTGGCGCCTGCCCGCGGAGGTGGTGTCGATGGTGGTGCTCTTCGCCGGCGTCTTCGTGCTGTCGCAGTCACCGCTGGTCGCCGGGGCCAAGGACGACTCGGCAGCCGGCGACCTTTTGGTGCGCCAGCCTCGCCGCCACTGAATGCGCGCCACCGCCGAGCGTGTGCGGATGCCCGCGGTCGCCGTCGGATGGCTTCCGGGTGCGGACCCGCTCTACCGCTACCCGCCGCACCCTCGCGGTCTTCGCGGCCTTAGCGGCCGAGTACAGCCCGAAGACCGGACTCGAGGTCCGGGTGGGCAAAGGTGTGCCCCGCCGCTTTGAGCTTGGCCGGAAGCACGCGCTGGCTGACCAGTGCGGTCTCGTCGGCCATCTCGGCGCCGAGGGCCATGCGCAGGGCGAGGGCCGGTACGGCGAGCGCCGCCGGGCGGTGCAGGACTCGGGCCAGCGCCGCGGTGAACTCGGCGTTGGTCGCCGGATGGGGCGACACCGCGTTGAGCGGTCCCGACAGCGCGGGATCGTCGATGGCTGCTCGGATCACCCCCACCTCGTCGGGCAGGGTGATCCAACTCTGGAACTGCTTGCCGGCGCCGAGGCGCCCCCCGACCCCGGCTCGGAACAACGGAAGCTGCTTCGCCAGCACGCCACCCGAGGCAGCCAGGACCAGTCCGGTGCGGACGAGGACCACCCGGATCCCGGCGTCGGCGACCGGACCGGCAGCCCGCTCCCAGGCTTCGACCACGTCGGCCAGGAAGCCGCGTCCGCGAGTGGACTCCTCGGTGAGCTCCTCGTCCCCCCGGTTCCCGTAGTAGCCGATGGCCGAAGCGTTGACCAGAACCGACGGTCGCGGATCGAGACGGAGCACGGTCTCGGCGATCAGCGCGGTCGACGCGGTGCGGCTCGAAAGGATCAGCTGCTTGCGGTCGGCGGTCCATCGTTTGTCACCGACCCCGGCACCGGCCAGGTGGACGACGGCGTCGACGGGCCCGGCCGCTTCGAGCGCATCGGCATCCACGGTGCCGAGCACCGGGTCCCACGTCACCGGGGGGTGGATCGGTCGGCCATCCGACGACGGGCCGGACCCGTTGGGCCCTCCGCGGCCGCTGCCCGGACGGACCAGGCGGGTCACCTGGTGCCCGTCCGAGCCGAGTTGTGCGGTCAGTGCGGTGCCGATGAGCCCGGTCGAACCGGTGACGAGGATGTGCATGGGGAGCTCCTGTGGTGTCGCTGTCAGCGTAGGCCGACGGGTGTGCTCGGCAGGTCGGCCGGATCGGGGCGGCCGGTGCCCCGGTTGGCGACGGCCAGTGCCACCGTGCGCCGCACCAGAGCGGCGAAGCCGTCGGGGTGGGAGAGGTGGGCGCCGTGGGCTGCCCCGGCGAGATCGATCACCTCCGAGCCCGGGACATGCTCGCCCAGCCATGCGATGCCTTGGCGGTGGTGGGGGAGCGATCGCTCTCCCCGGCCGAAGCAGGCCGGGACCACCAGGTGGGTCACGTCGAACGGGGCGTCGGCCACCCGGATGGCGTCCAGCTCGGCGACCAGCGCGGGACCGTCGGCACGACGTTCGGCCCGGGCGGAGTCGGTGAGCCGGTCCCAGGCGTCGGATCCGACGACCCGACGGAAGAACTGTTCGGCGGCCACACCGGGGTCGGCACCGGGAGCCCGTTGGCGCGACGTGACGCTGCCGTTCGACCAGAGTGGCAGCCAGGGCATCGGAGGTTCATAGGCGGCGACCGCCTCGATGGTGGCTGGGGGCGTGGCACTCGCCGCGGCCAACGCGATCGTCCCTCCGTAGCTGTGGCCGATCACCACCGCCGGCCTCGAGTCGATGACATCGAGCAGATCGTCGACATGGCCACCGAGTGTGGCTCTGACCGTGATCGAGTCGCGGGACCGGTGGTAGCCGGCTCGGTCGTAGACCACGGTGTGGAGGTCGGGGAGCCGGCGGAGCACGCGGCCGAAGCTCGACGAGCGGTCGAGTGATCCGTGCACCAGCACCACGACGAGGTCGTCGTCGGTCCGGACCTTGGGGATGTGCTCGGTGACGGACAGGCCGGTTTGATGCTCCATCATCGGTCCAGCCTGACAGGTGGACGTGCGGCGCTGCCATCGTGGGCCCGGCTCGGCCGGAGGGGTCCGCCGACGACGCTCGCGCCAAATCCGCCACTTGGACCGATATTTCGGGCATTGTGGTGGCTTCCGATGACGAAGGAGAAAGCGTGTCCCTTACCAAAGCAGATCTGATCTCGGCGGTGGCTGCCCATACCGGGGAGACCGCCAAGGATGTGGCCGCGGTGCTGTCCGGCTTCGAAGACGTCGTGGTGGCGAACGTGGCGAAAGGCGAGAAGATCGTGATGACCGGCTTCTTGACGTTCGATCGGGGCGAGCGTGCGGCTCGGACCGGACGGAACCCGCAGACGGGTGAAGCCATCAAGATCAAGGCGTCGAAGAACCCGAAGGTCAGTGCTGGTGCCTCGTTCAAGAAGATCGTGAACGGCCAGGCTCCGGCGCCCAAGCTGAACAAGGCGTAGGTCGGCTGGTCGACTGGCGTTCGGTTGATCGGTCGGGTGCCCCGTCCCGAGGTGCCTGACCGATCGCCGATCGCCGATCGCCGAACTTCTTGGCCCGGGCTGGCCCGTAGCGGCCAGTGGCTCCGGGTGTTCCAGTAGCTCAGAGCGTTCCAGTAGCTCAGGGTGTTCCAGTAGCTCAGAGCTGGCCGATCGCCTTGTGGGTCTGGGGCACCACCCGGACCGATGGGTAGCGGCGGAGAGCCACCTCGTGGAGTGCGAGCACCGTCGCCGGATCGGGCGCAACGGTCACCTGTCCGAACGGGGTCACCGGTTGCAGGTAGATCACAGGGACCGGGACGGAACGACCAGCGGCGGCAGCGGCCACCAGGTCCACGGCCTCGACCAGCTCGCGCTCGTCGGTGGTGGCGCCGATGACGATCTTGACCCAGGTCTCGATCCCGGCGTCCAATGCGGCCCGGAGGAACCGGTGGTGGACCATGGGATCGACGCCGACACCGTCGACGCTGGGAAGCTTCAGGTCCATGCTCACGTAGGTCAGCCGTTCGATGACCCGGTCCAGGCCTCGGGCCAGCATGCCGTTGGTCTCGAGCATCACCGGGAGGCGCTCCTCCTCCAAGCGCACGAGCAGCTCGGCGAGCCGGTCGGCCTGCAGCAACGGCTCTCCTCCGGTGACGCTGAGCGAGTGGTGGGGCAGGGACCTCCACAGTCCGAGCACCGCGTCGGCGACGGCGTCCAGAGGGACGGGGCTGGCCACGGTCGTCCAGTCGCGCCGTCCCGGGGTCTGTTCGATCCGGCACGGTCCCGCTCGCCGTTCGAGGGCCTCGGGCTGGTCGCAGTACGAGCACCGGATGTTGCAGCCGGTGAGCCGCAGAAACACCTGACGGGTGCCGACCAGTGCCGCCTCCCCCTGGATCGCCGAGAAGATCTCGGAGACGAAGATCGACGACGCCGCGGGGCGATCGGGGCGATCGGGGCTCAACGCCGGGTCGTCGCCGGGTCGTCGACCCCTGCTTCGGCGAACCCCCTGGCCCGCAGCAGGCACGCGTCGCAATGGCCGCACGGGTGGTCCCCGCCGTTGTAGCACGACCAGGTCAGCTGAAGTGGACTCCGGTGCTCGATCCCCGCCAACACGATGTCCGCCTTGGTGCAGTCGATCAACGGGGCCCGGATCTCGATGGGCCGACCCTCGACCCCGCGCCGCTGCCCGGTGGCTGCTACGCCGCGGAACGCCTCGATGAACTCGGGTCGGCAGTCGGGGTAGCCGGAGTAGTCGACGGCGTTGACGCCGATCCAGACCGCGTCGATCGAGCGAGCCTCCGCGACACCCAGTGCCACCGCCAGGAAGATCGAGTTCCGAGCGGGCACGTAGGTCACCGGAATGTCGCCCTCGGTCCCGCCGGCCGGCACGTCGATGTCGGGGTCGGTGAGCGCCGACCCTCCCCACGCGGTGGCGTCGATGCTCACCACCAGATGCTCGGACCGGAAGGCTCCGGCAACGCCGGCAGCGTGGTCGAGTTCGGTCCGGTGTCGCTGGCCGTAGTCGAACGTCAATGCGAGTGGTGGTCGCCCCGACGCCTCGACTGCCAGCGACATGCACACGGTGGAGTCGAGCCCGCCGGAGAGGACGACCAGGTCGGTGGGTGCATCGGTCACGGGGCACCCACGCACAGGTCGACCCACGAGTCGGCTGTCTCCCACAGGCGCAGTGCGACCAGGTCGAGCCCGGCGGTCGTCAGCATCTCCCAGGCTCGCTGGGCGAGCAGCTCTGCGGTGGGATTGACGATCACCTGGTTGAGATCCCGGTGATCCCACCGGTCGATGACTTCACGCTCCACGACCGTGGTGAGCTCGTCGAAGTCGATGACCACCCCGTTGGCGTCCAAGGGACCGCCGACCGTGACGTCGAGGCGGTAGGAGTGGCCGTGGAGGTTGCGGCACTTTCCGGGGTGCCAGGTCAGCCGATGGGCGGCCTCGAAGGTGAAGGTCCGGCTGACGGTGGTGCGGGGCACGGCCACGGGAGGGACGCTAATCGCTGCCACCGGGGCTCGGCGCCGCCGTGGTCGCTCACGGTGCCCGGTAGGCTCGAATCCGATGACTGAGCACAGCGGATCAGACGGTTCCGGAGGTTCCGATCGCGGCCGTGGCGCCGGAGGCGCCGGGGCGTTCGGACCGAACGCATGGCTGGTCGAGGACATGTACGACCGGTACCGGGCTGATCCCGCGTCGGTGTCCGCGTCCTGGCAAGAGTTCTTTGCCGACTACCGGCCCACAGCCCCGTCCCCGGTGTCGGTCTCGGCACCTGGAGGGGCATCCGGAGACCCCGACCCGGTGGCGGCCGTCCCCGTGGTGGTGCCACCAGCCGGTGCCACCCCGCTGTCGGGCCCGACCCCTGCCCGTTCGGCACCGGGAGCAGACGATGCGACGGCGACGCCGCTGCGGGGAGCTGCCGGCCGGATCGTCGCCAATATGGAGGCGTCCCTCGGTGTACCCACCGCCACCAGCTTTCGGGTGGTGCCGGCCCAGCTGCTCGAGGTCAACCGCACCATCATCAATCACCAGCTGGCCCGGACCATCGGCGGCAAGGTGAGCTTCACTCATCTCATCGGCTATGCCGTGGTCCAAGGGCTCCGGGCGGTCCCTGCCCTGAACGCCGGGTTCGTCGCCGACTCGGATGGGAAGGGAACCCCCGGGGTGGTCGTGCACGACCAGGTGGGATTGGGACTGGCGGTCGACGTGGAGAAAGCAGACGGTTCCCGCACCCTGCTGGTCCCCTGCATCTCCGATGCCGGTGCCAGGGACTTTCGGAGCTTCCTGGGTGCCTACGAGGACCTGGTCCGCAAAATTCACACCAACAAGATCACCCCCGACGACTTCGCCGGCACGACGGCCACCCTGACCAATCCGGGGACGATCGGCACCGTGCAGTCGGTGCCCCGGTTGATGCCGGGCCAGGGGGTGATCGTCGGAGTGGGTGCACTCGGTGTGCCGGCCGGATTCGAGGCGGCCGATCCCCGGGCGCTGGCGGAACTGGGGGTGGGCAAGACCTTCACCCTCACCTCGACCTACGACCACCGGATCATCCAAGGGGCCGAGTCGGGACTGTTCCTCGCCCACGTGGCCGAGTGCCTCACCGGCGGGCACGGGTTCTACGAGGGCGTGTTCGCCGCCCTGGGGATTCCCTACGAGCCGGTGCGGTGGGAGCGGGACCAGAACGCCGGCGTCGGTGGCGTCGACGGCAGCCACGACCGCATGCTCAAACAGGTGCACGTCCAGACCCTGATCAACCTCTACCGTGTCCGCGGCCACCTGATCGCCCATCTCGACCCGCTCGATGCAGAGCCTCCGGATCTCCATCCCGAGCTCGATCCTCTCCACTACGGACTGACCATCTGGGATCTGCCTCGGACGTTCCTCACCGACGGGCTGGCCGGTCGGGATACCGCCACGCTCGACGACATCCTCCACGTGCTCCGCAATGCCTACTGCCGGACCCTGGGCATCGAATACATGCACATCCAGGATCTCGAGCAGAAGCGATGGATCCAGCAGCACGTCGAAGGGGTGCCTTCCGAGCTGACCCCGGACGAGCAACGGCACATCCTCGACCGGCTGAACGCCGCCGAGGTGTTCGAGCGCTTCCTCCACTCCCGCTACGTCGGCCAAAAGCGGTTCGGGCTCGAAGGTGCGGAGTCTGCCATCGTCATCCTCGACGCCATCCTCGACCAGGCTGCCCAGGAGGGACTGAGCGAGGCGGTGATGGGGATGGCGCACCGGGGAAGGCTGAACGTGCTGGCCAACATCGTGGGGAAGTCCTACGGGGAGATCTTCGAGGAGTTCGAGGGCAACCTCGATCCCGAGTCGGTCCAGGGCTCCGGGGACGTGAAGTACCACAAGGGTGCGTCCGGCGTGTTCCGCAACCGGTCCGGTTCGGTGATCCCGGTGGCGATGTCCTCGAATCCCAGTCACCTCGAGGCGGTCGACCCGGTGGTGGTGGGGATGGCCCGGGCCAAACAGGATGCCCTGGGGGGCGAGCGGGGGAGCGGTCCCTCCTTCGAGGAGGGGTCGGGCGCGCCGTTCCCGGTGCTCCCGATCCTGGTGCACGGTGACGCTGCGTTCGCCGGGCAGGGGGTGGTGGCGGAGACGCTCAACCTGTCCGGTCTCGCCGGCTACCGGACCGGGGGGACCATCCACCTGGTGATCAACAACCAGCTCGGCTTCACCACCGCACCCGAGGCGGCCCGCACCTCGGTCTACCCGACGGATGTGGCGAAGATGGTCCAGGCCCCCATCCTCCATGTCAACGGTGATGACCCCGAAGCCTGCGTGCGAGCGGCCGGCCTGGCGCTCGGCTTCCGCCAGGCGTTCCACAAGGACGTGGTGATCGACATGGTCTGCTATCGCCGCCATGGCCACAACGAGGGGGACGATCCGAGCTACACCCAACCCCTGATGTACGCGCTGATCGAGGCCAAGCGCTCGGTCCGCAAGCTCTACACCGAGTCGCTGGTGCGGCGGGGGGACATCACCCTGGAGGAGGCCGAGGCGGCGCTCGACAGCTTCTCGGCGCGCCTGCAGGCGGCGTTGGACGAGACCCGCGCCTCCACCGAATCGAGCGCGGGATCGACGCCGGTGCTTCCGGAGTTCGTGGTGCCCGACCTGCGTATCCCGGCAATC
>DAHXOD010000169.1 GCA_027365055.1 bacterium | reverse complement strand
AGGCACCGTCGAGGTCGACGAGACCTACTTCGGCGGCGACGAGCCGGGTCTTCGCGGTGGACGCCAGAAGGGCAAGAAGGTCTTGGTCGGCGTGGCAGTCGAGCTGAGGGAGCCGCATGGTCTTGGACGGTGCCGCATGGGGGTGCTCCACGACGGATCGGCCGATTCGCTCGTGCCGTTCGTGACGGAGAACGTCGAAGAGGGAACGACGGTCATCACCGATGGGTGGCCGAGCTACAACGGCGTCGTAAGGCTCGGATACGTTCATGAGCCGCGCAGCCAACGAGCGGCGAAGGCACGTGGAGAGGACATGGGCGCTCTGCTCCCCGGCGTGCACCGTGTCGCGTCGTTGTCCAAGCGCTGGCTTGCGAGTACGCACCAGGGCCGTTTCGATCCTGGACATCTCCCCGGCTACTTGAACGAATTCGTATTCCGCTTCAATCGCCGGCGTTCCCAGAGCCGGGGGCTACTCTTCTTCCGGCTCCTTGAGCTCGCTGTCGACCATGGCCCCGTCCGCTACCACGACATCGCGATCGGCGGACGACCTCGCAAGGTCATGCCGTCACCCCCGCAAAAGCGGGGGAACCCGCCCAGCCTCGAACGACTACCGGCCGATCGTCCTTGGCGGATCGCTGACCTGGACAGCTCCGGTTAGATGGAGAAGCCTATTGGAAGAAACTTTCGGAAAGGCCAAACGGGGGTTCAGAGGGCTACCCCGGAAACTCCCGCTAGGCCACCGGCGGCC
>DAHXOD010000168.1 GCA_027365055.1 bacterium | reverse complement strand
TTCAAGCTTCGGGATGCGGCTGTACTGGATCTCCGAGGCCCGGTCAAAGGACCCTTCCCGGATCGCGGTTTCCATGGCCTGCCTTGCCTCCTCGATCTGCTGCTTGAGCGTCCTGACCGACCCGATGGCCTTTTTCTCCCCGTCCCACTGGACCTTGAGACGCGCAAGCTCTGATTTTTTTTCTTCGAGCTCGTTTTCAACCTCCTGACGGCGTCCGAGAGATTCCGGATCTTCCTCTTTGGCAAGAGCCATCTTTTCCATTTCGAGCTGGCGAATGCGGCGGTCGACATCGTCGAGGGATCTCGGCATGCTGTCGATGGCAACCCGAAGCTGGGAAGCGGCCTCGTCGATCAGGTCGATCGCCTTGTCGGGAAGGAAACGACCGGAAATATACCGCTGGGAAAGAACCGCCGCCGCGACAATGGCGGAGTCCCTGATCCTGACCCCATGGTGGATCTCGTACTTCTCCTTGAGACCGCGGAGAATCGCAATCGTGTCCTCGATGGATGGCTCACCCACCAGAACCGGCTGGAAACGGCGCTCAAGCGCGGCGTCCTTTTCAATATGTTCCCGGAACTCGTCAAGGGTTGTGGCGCCGATTGCCCGAAGTTCTCCCCTCGCCAATGCCGGCTTCAGAAGATTCGATGCATCCATCGCCCCACCCTCGGTCGCTCCGGCGCGCACGATGGTGTGGAGCTCGTCGATGAACAGGATAATCCGGCCATCCGATCCGCTCACCTCCTTC
>DAHXOD010000167.1 GCA_027365055.1 bacterium | reverse complement strand
ATCTGCGAGCGATCGATGCCGAAGCACACGATGCCGCGGCACACGGCGCCGCGACCGGTGCGACGTCGGGTGTCGTCTCGCACCTCGAGCTGTCCTTGAACGAGCTCGCCGGCATCTCGCTCGTCCGATGACCGACCAAGCGTCCGGGTTGATCTTCCCCATGCGTCCGCTTGGCGCCGAGGAGCTCGAGTGCTGCCAAGCCCAGTTCGCGAGGTGCGTCCTCGAGGTGGTCGATCGCAGCGAGTCCGATCAGAGCCTCGTCTCGCTGTGCGCCCTTGTCGGCGCGGCGGCGAGCCGGATCGGCCGGCGCTTCGGTGCGGTCGGTCTCCTTGCAAGTGGTGGGTTCGACGTCGTCGCGCGCGAGGCCTTGGCGACGGAGCCGACCGTGGCCGGGGTGATCTCGCGTCATGCCGCGCTTTCGAGCCCGGGTGGCGCTGCGATGTGCCGTGACGTCGCGATCCGGCGTCTCGCCGCCGCGTTCGTCGCCGGCGTCGCTGGCCTTGGTGGTGTCGTCGTGCCGGCACTCGACGGGCTTGTCACCGAGCTCGGCGACGGGCGGGAGCTCGTGGTCGGGATCTTCGGAGCGTTCGTGCTCTGCGCGCTCGAGGCCCGCGTCGAGCCCGAGCTCGTGTGCGCCCTGTGCTCCGGGGACGGCTGGCGTTGAGCGTCGCGAGCACGCACGCGGGCAGCGGGCACCTTGGCTCTCGAGGGTTTGGCGCGAGCGAGGTGGGCGTCGCGGACGTGATC
>DAHXOD010000166.1 GCA_027365055.1 bacterium | reverse complement strand
GGAGCTACGCAACGCGATGGCCGAAGCCGGGATCGGCGAGCTCCCCCTCTACCACGAGGACCGGCCCTGCAAGGCACCGACTGCCGCTCGGGTCCTCGAGCTGCTCGACCCGCTCGCCCGCAGTGTCGTCAGCCACCGTGGTCAAGTGCTGACCGTCGTCGCCCCGACCCTCACCTCTCTCCAGGAGCAGCTCCTCACCCTGCTCGGCGTCATCCTCAGCGCCTACGGCCCGGTCGCGTCACGGTCCGGTAATTCGACCTGAAGGCCTCGCTCGACCTGCGGAACGTAGGGGACAAGCTGGACTCGATCTGGTTAGCCAAGCTCGCCGAGCGCTCGATGCTCAGCCCGAGCTTCGTGCCGAAAGAGCAGATGCGCCACGTCCGAGACCTCGCCCGGGCGCGCTTTGACCTGGTCGAGGACCGCTCGCGCGTCAAGCAGCGCGTCGAGAAGGTGCTCGAGGACGCGCTTGTAAAGATCTCGTCGATCCTCACCGACCTGCACGGGGTCTCGGGCCGGGCGATGCTCGAGGCCCTCATCGCCGGTGAGCGGGACCCGATGGTGCTCGCCGAGCTCGCGAAGGGGCGTGCCCGCGCGCGACTTCCGCTTCTCGCCGAGGCATGCGACGGCCGCTTCACGAGCCACCACGCCGTGCTCTGTCGGATGCTGCTCGACCAGGCAGACGACCTCTCGCGGCGCATCGAGACGGTGACAGCGCTGTTGGACGAGGCGATCTCTACCCTCGAAGCGCC
>DAHXOD010000165.1 GCA_027365055.1 bacterium | reverse complement strand
GGCAAAGCCTTCGTCGACTATCTGCGAGCGGTTGAGCGCGGCGTGCCCCCGGATATTCGGGCCGAGGCCGACCGCGTGGAGGGCAGCGTGGCGATGGGCCGTGCCTGGCGCAGTGGCGAGATCCAGCGCACGCTCAACTATGCCACCGATCCGGCCACGATCACGTGGCGCGAGGTGGCGCTGGGCATGGGCATTCGGTCCAATGCAGCCCTCCCGCTGCGCATGCCGCAGGGCACCACCGAAAGTGTGCTGACCCTGTACTCACCGTTCGTGGGCGGCTTCTCCAGCGCGGGTCAGCAGGCGTTCCTGCTGCACGTGCAGAGCCTGCTGGATCTTGCCTTGGCGCGGTTGCTGCCCAAACTCGAGGGCGTCGAGGCGGTCCCCTACCTTCTGCGTGACCGCTGGCGCGCCAAGCTGGCGACCGATGACCTGGTGATGTACTACCAGCCGGTGATCGATCTGCGTCAGGGCCAGCCGGTCGAGGTGGAGGCGCTGGCCCGCATCCGCGAGGACGACGGTCTGATCCTGCCGGCCCGTTTCCTGCCGGCGTTCGGCGAGGACGACCTGCTGATCCTGTATCGCCAGGGGCTGGCCCAGGCGCTTGCGGCGCGCCGGGAGTGGGACGCCGGTGGGCTGCCGCTGGGGATCGCTGTCAACCTCCCGTCGCGCGCACTGCTCGACCGGCGCTATGTGGGCATCACCCGAGAGGCGCTGGAGCGATATCCCTGTCCAGCCGAAACCTTGGTCCTCGAA
>DAHXOD010000164.1 GCA_027365055.1 bacterium | reverse complement strand
TAACGCTGCCCGGAACCTGAACCCGGACCGCATCGGGATACCAGCGGGCGGGTCTGAACCCGCTGGTGTTGCAGTCCCGGTGGGCGACGACGGCAGTAAGCCCGGGGTCCCTGCGGGGACCCTGGCAGCCTGAGCCCCAGAATCTCACGGCTTCAGTCGTGGGAGCAGTCAAGTCGAACCCATCGAACCCCAGGGAGCGTCGTTCTCAGGCCGGGGGCCAGGCGGCGTGCAGGCGGTCCCAAGTGTCCGGCAAGGCCTCGGGCAACACCCGCACGCCGGCCACCGCCGTCATGAAGTTGGTGTCACCGAGCCATCGGGGAAGCGCGTGCAGGTGCAGGTGGCGAGGGATGCCCGCTCCCGCCGCCTGGCCCAGGTTGGCACCCAGGTTGACCCCCTCGGGCCGGTATGCGGTCCCGAGAGCGGTGACTGCGGTCCGCAACGCCCACCACAGCTCTGCTCCCTCGTCGTCGGAGAGCGCGTCCAGCGCGTCCGTGTGTCGGATCGGAGCCACCATCAGGTGGCCGCTGGCGTACGGGTAGGCGTTCAGTACGGCGAAGGCATGAGATCCGCGCCACAGAACCCCGTTCGAGGGGGCCGGCGGGCCGCTGGCCACCAGCCGACAGAACACACACTCCGGGTCGGAGTCCCCGCCTTCGGGTGGCTCCGGATCGCGATCTCCGCCGTCGGGCTGCTCCTGGCCCGACCCCGTGTCCGCAGTCGGCGCCGACGACACGTAGGTACGGCGCCATCCGGCCCAGAGTT
>DAHXOD010000163.1 GCA_027365055.1 bacterium | reverse complement strand
GCCGAGCTCGGCTACCGCGGCACCGGCCCCCGAGGGATCGAGGGCGCCGGGGTGGGCCAGGGTAGGGAGCGCGGCGAGGGTCACATGAGCAGCGTCTACTTCGAAGAGGCGACGTAGCGCACTTCGGGTGTCGAAGAGGCCGAAGCCATCGGTCCCGAGGACCACGTAGGGTGGAGGTACCCAACGCGCCACCTGGTCGGACACTAGGGTGGTGAAGTCCGTCACTGCTCCGACGGGCAAGCCACCGTCCAGTGCTCTCGCGACGTAGGGACTGTGGGGCGGCTCAACAGGGTGGAGCCGGTTCCAGCGCTCGGTGGCGAGCGCGTCTTCGCGCAGCGTCTTGTAGCTCGTCGCGCTCCATACCTCCGCGGAGGCGTCGTAGCGCTCGGCGAGGAACGCCTGGGCTTCGAGCGCGGTGAGAACCGCCAGCCCGGTGGCGAGGATGCGGGCTCGGTGCCTGGCACCGTTGGTCCTTCGGCGTAGCGGTATAGCCCGGCGAGGACGCCTTCTTCGACGCCTATGGGCATGGCCGGCATCGGATAGTTCTCGTTGTAGAGGGTGAGGTAATAGAGGACGTCTTGGGGATCGGGTCCGTGCATGGTGGCCATCCCTGCATGCACGCTTACCGCGACCTCGTAGGCGAACGCCGGGTCGTACGCCCTACACGACGGGTGCACCGACGCGTGCAGCAGGCTCTGGCCGTCGCAGTGCTGCAGGCCCTCGCCCTGCAGGGTGGTGCGACCTGGCGTTGCCGCCAGCACGAACCCCCACC
>DAHXOD010000162.1 GCA_027365055.1 bacterium | reverse complement strand
CGGCGCCTTCTTGGTCGACGGTTATTTGGTCGATGAAGGCCTTGTCGATCTTGACGATGACGATGGGGAGGGAGCGGAGGCGACTGAGGGAGGAGTAGCCAGTGCCGTAGTCATCGAGGGCGAGACGAACGCCGAGGTTTTAAGGGTGTCGAGGCGTTTCAGTCCAGCGTCGAAATCACCCATCAGTGCGCTCTCGGTGATCTCCAGGATCAACCGATCGGCCGGAAGCCCCGAGTCCTGAAGCGCTCGGACGACCGAGTCGACGAGCGTTGGTTCGGAGAGCTGGCGGGCCGAGAGGTTGACGCTGACGTAGAACTCGCCGTCTACGACGCCATCGTGCTGCCACGCCTCGACTTGCCGACACGCCTCGTTAAGGACAAAGTCTCCCAGTTCCACGATTAGCCCAGTGGACTCGGCTACGTCGATGAACGCTACCGGAGGGATCAGGCCACGGTGGGGGTGATTCCAGCGCACGAGAGCTTCCGCGCCAGAAAGGGTGCCGGTCCGCGAGTTCACGATGGGCTGGTAGAAGACCTCGAGCGCGCCGTCGGGGATGGCGTGGCGAAGTTCGGCGCCGATAGTCAGACGCCTGAGAGCCTCATCCTGCATGCCGAACCCGAACGTCTCGCTGCGGTGGCCGCCTTGGCGCTTGGCGAAGTACATGGCGATGTCCGCGTCGCGTAACAGGTCCCCCGGCTTTGACGAGTCGTCGATGGCGATGCCGATGCTGGCGCGCACCGTCACTTCGCTGCCGCCGAGTAGAAACGGAGCATCC
>DAHXOD010000161.1 GCA_027365055.1 bacterium | reverse complement strand
GGCCAACTTGCTAATTTGTATCGCCGGCCCGTCGGACTCCACTCGCGGAACCGTGATGGACCACATGCCCGTGAGTGTGTCGGAGGCCCAGGAACACTTGAACACAGCGTCTTGCATTGCTGCAACCTTGCCATTGGTGGTGGTAACGACTTCCAGGGCAATCACTCGCCTGGCGAGATGTATGGCGAAGTCGGGCGTGCGATCAGTGCTCCCGGGCCCCTGGAGGTCGGTAGCCACGATTGAGCCCCCCAGGCAACCTGCGATGAGCCGCGCGCCTGCCAACTCCTGCCTGTCAGCCATGATCCTCCACATACGGTGACAAATGGATGACAAGGCCAGCCTGTCACCCGTTGCCACTAACGCAGTCAAGCCTCTGACCTGGGGTTTTGGTGGAGGCGATGGGACTTGAACCCACGAACCTCTTGACTGCCAGTCAAGCGCTCTACCAGCTGAGCTACGCCCCCAGTGGCGGGTCCCTACGTTACACGCATCGACAGGCGACCGGCGCCCCCAATCGGCAAGGCCGTGCCCCTTGCTCGATGCTTGGGAGCGGCCGAGTGCCAGGGCGGTAGCATCCGCCCCCGTGGCTCTTCTCAAGGTTCCGTGCGTTGTCTCGGGTGGGGTGCGGTGATGGCCAGGGCCTACGACGTCGCGTCTATCGAGGAGAAGTGGCAGCGCCGGTGGCGGGACGACGGGACCTACCAGGTCGACAACGACGACCTCCGGCCGCCCTTCTACGCCTTGTGCATGTACCCGTACCCGTCGGGGCCGGCCC
>DAHXOD010000160.1 GCA_027365055.1 bacterium | reverse complement strand
GTTGCGCGCTTCGACGTCGGGGCCGAGGGCCCAGCCCTTGACCGTCTTGGCCAGGACGACCGTGGGCCCCGTCGTGTGCTCCAGAGCAGCACGGTAAGCGGCGTACACCTTCTGCGGATCGTGGCCGCCGCGCCGCAGGCGCCGGAGGTCGTCGTCGGAGAGATGGGCGACGAGCGAGGCGAGGCGAGGATCTGGACCGAAGAAGTGCTCCCGGATGTAGGTGCCGGTCTCCACCCGGTACTTCTGGTACTCGCCGTCGAGCGTGGCGTTCATCTTGTCGACGAGGGCGCCATTGATGTCAGCGGCAAGGAGCGGGTCCCACTCCCGGCCCCAGATCACCTTGACCACGTTCCATCCGGCGCCGACGAAGAGGCCCTCGAGCTCCTGGATAATCTTGGCGTTGCCACGGACCGGCCCGTCGAGGCGCTGCAGGTTGCAGTTGACCACGAACACCAGGTTCGAGAGCTTCTCCCGCCCCGCCATGGCGACGGCGGCGAGCGACTCGGGCTCATCCATCTCGCCGTCCCCGACGAAGCACCACACCCGCGAACCCGAGACATCGGCGATCCGGCGATCGGTGAGGTAGCGATTGAACCGAGCCTGGTAGGCAGCCATCAGGGGCCCCAGGCCCATCGACACCGTCGGGAACTGCCAGAAGTCGCTCCGGCGAGGATGCGGGTAGCTCGGAAGACCGCCCCCAACCTCTCGGCGAAACCCGTCCAGGTCCGCCTCGTCGACTCGGCCCTCGAGGTAGGCCCGGGCGTAGATGCCCGGA
>DAHXOD010000015.1:20797-26265 GCA_027365055.1 bacterium | reverse complement strand
AACGCGTCGACCACGTCGTCCACGTACACGAAGTCGCGGGTCTGCTCCCCGTCCCCGAACACCGTGATCGGTCGCCCGCGCAGGATGCGCTCGGCGAAGATGGCGACCACGCCTGCCTCACCGTGGGGATCCTGACGGGGGCCGTAGACGTTGGCCAGTGCCAGCGCCACGAACTCCAGCGCATGGAGCTCGCGGTAGGCGACGAGATAGTCGATCGCCACCTTCTTCGACACGCCGTAGGGGGAGAGCGGCCGGTGAGGGCTCGACTCCGGGACGGGCAGGTCGACCGGATCCGGATCGCCGTACAGGGTCCCCCCGCTGGCCGCGAACACGATGCGTTCGGCCCCGGCCGCCCTCGCCCCTTCGAGCACCCGCAGGGTACCCAGCACGTTGACGTCGGCGTCCAACACGGGTTCCGCCACCGACACGCGCACGTCGGCCTGGGCAGCCAGATGGAACACCACTTCGGGTCTCCGGTGTGCCATCAGGTCGACGACTTCGTCCGACCGGATGTCGAGGGTGTGGACCCGAAGGTTCCCCCCGCTCCTCGCCCGTGCGTCGGCCAGGTTGGTCAAGCTGCCGGTCGAAAGGTCGTCGACGACGTCGACCGTGTGGTCTTCGGCCAGCAGGCGATCCACCAGGGTGGAGCCGATGAACCCGGCACCTCCGGTCACCAGGACGCGCAATGGATCAGGCCCCGGCCGGTACCCGTTCACCGTCGACGACGGTGCCGGAGGCGATCACGACGGCGGAACCGATCACCGAAAGCGGGTGGATCAGGCACCGCTGGCCGATGGTCGCCCCCGGACCGACGATCGAACCTTCCACCGACGCCTTCGCCGCGATCCGGGCACCGGGAAGCACCACCGACCCGACCACCGAGGCTCCGCTCTCGACGACCGCGCCATGCCCGATCACCGAGCCGTCCACGAGTGCGTCGGCGTCGATGGTCACGCCGCTGCCGAGGAGTGACCGGGCCACCGACGAACTGTGGACCGTGACGTCAGCCACCCGCCAGACCCCGGTGCCGAGGGAGCGGTCCTCGGAAGCCCCTGGCACGGGAGGCATCCCCCGGCGTCCCAGCAGAAGATCGATGTTGGCCCGCAGGTACGCGTCCGGGGTGCCGGTGTCGAGCCAATAGGCCTCTGACCCGAGGGCGAAGAGCGAGCCGGCGGCCGCCATTGCCGGGAAGGTCTCACGTTCGATCGACACCCGGCGATCCTCGGGGATCCGGTCGAGCACCGACGGTTCGAGCACGTACGTGCCGGCATTGATCAGGTTGGTCGGGGCATCCTCGCGTGCCGGCTTCTCGATGAACGCCACGACCCGTCCGTCTCGATCGGTCGGCACCACCCCGAACGACGAGGGATCGTCGACCGGGGTCAAGCCGATCGTGGCCTCCGAGCCGTGTCCCTGATGGAACGCCACCAGGGCGCCAAGATCCAGATCGGTCAGGACATCCCCGTTCACCACCACGAACGTCTTGTCGATCCGGGCATGCCGGGAGGCGAACCCGATTGCCCCGGCGGTATCGAGTGGGGTGGGTTCGACCGCATAGGACACGTTGACCCCGGCAACGGTGCCCGCTGGGTAGGCGTTGATGAACGCATCGGGTCGGTAACCGAGCGAGAGCACGGCGTGGTCGATCCCGTGGCCGGCCAGATGACCGAGCACCCGCTCGATCATCGCCTGCTCGGCGATGGGGAGCATCTGCTTGGGTGCGGTCAGGGTCAGCGGGCGGAGCCTGGTCCCCTCGCCGCCCACCAGGACGACGGCCTTCACTTGTTCGCGCCGCCGGAGGTCTTCGTCGTGGGGGTGGTCGCGGCGGTGGTGGGGGTGGTCGACCCGGTCTGGACCGCATTGATCAGGGCAGTGATGACCGTGCCCGGCGGCTTCGGCACTGACGCCGTTGCGGGCAGAAAGCCCATGGTGATCATCTGGCTGTTGGCGAAGAGGAGTGACGTCGGGTTGCCGCTGACCGCGGTGCCCTTCTTGGCCGCGTAGTTCGGCCAGCTGACCACGTTGACGAACCCCTGCTTGCCGGCGTCAGGCGTCCCCTTGGGGCACCGGTTCCCGTTGGTCATCAAGAGCTTGCCGGGATACCGAAGGCTGGTGGCCGACAGTTCCAATCCCTTGTAGCCGGTCACGAACTTGCCGAGGGTCGCGTTCGCACCTGACTCGGAGGCGTTCTTCGGACTGATGGTAATGATCCCGTTACCGCCCGCGGTGAACCCTGTGGTGGCGCCGTTGGTGCTGGCCGGCAGGTTGGGCTCGACCGTCCCGCAGATATCGACGGCCAAAGCGGCATACCAGGTCTGGGCGGTGGTCGGCGGGCCAGACGACGACGCCGTCTTGTGCGTCAGCTCGTAACGACTGAAGCCGATGAGGAAGAGGCCGATGATGCAGATGACCACCAGGCTGGCATACCAGTTGACCGGCATCTGGCCGCGATACGTCTTCCCTCCACCCGTGGAGGCTGCTCGTTGTACCCATTTGCCCGTCGGATTGCTCGCCATGATCGGACGACACCCTACAACCTGGGAACGGGGCGCCGGTCAGCACCGGCCGCTCAGCCCACCGGCGGGTGATCGACCCACTGGCGGAGCAGCGCCAAGCCAGTGCGCCCGGCGATCCCGAGTACCACCAACGGGAGTAGCGCCCGGTGCCATCCCTCGGTCGAGGAGCTCGCGAACCGGAGCAGCGAGCGATGATGGGCCAACACCATCCGGTAGGGGTGTCGAGAGGTCGAGGTTCCCTGGAGGTGGGTGGCCTCGGCCGCCGGCACGTAGACCGTCCGCCACCCCGCCCGTCCGAGTCGCCGGCAGAGATCGACGTCCTCGAGGTACATGAAGTACGACTCGTCGAACCCACCCACCGCTTCGAACATCGACCGCCGGACCAGAAAGCAGGCGCCGGACACCCAGTCGACCGTGTGCGCCCCCCGGGTGTCGTCGGCCAGTTCCGCCTGGTGGTAGGCCCTGGTGAACCGATTGTTCGGCTTGAACAGCCCGAGTGCGGCATGGCCGGCGGAGTCGACGAGGGACGGGAAGCGCCGCGCCGAAGGGTAGCGGTCGCCGGCAGCCGTGCGCAGAAGGGGGCCGACCAGCCCGGCGCCGGGTTCCTGTGTCAGCACCTCGGCCATGGCTGCGACGGCACCGGCCGACACCACCAGGTCCGGATTGCACACCAGGACCAGTTCCGAGGTGGTCGCGGCCACCCCTCGGTTGACGGCCGCCCCGTAGCCGACGTTACGTCCGGGCCGCACCACCGCCAGGTCGGCGTGACGAAGGAGGCAACGCTGGAGCGATCCGTCGGACGATCCGTTGTCCACCACCACGATGTCGGTGACCCGGTCGCGGCGCAACGCCTCGACGCAGGTCGTCAGCTCGTCGCCCGATTCATAGTTGACCACCACCGCGGTGACCGGTTGGCCTGCCGTGGCGCGGGTCAGGTGGGCCGCCGCGGCAGGTCCGGCCCTCATTTCTCGATCGGGGTGAATCGGTACCGGATCAATGCCCGCAGGGCTCCAAATCCGTCCCGCCAGGTGATCTTCTTCCCTTCGGTCACCTCGCGGCCGGCGTAGGAGATCGGCACTTCGTAGATCCGGTAGCCCCGCCGGAGCACCTTGGCCGTGATCTCCGGTTCGAAGTCGAACCGGTCCGATTCCACGGTGATCCCGGCGATGACCTTGCGGTCGAAGAGCTTGTAGCAGGTCTCCATGTCCGAGAGCGTGGACGAGTAGAGCACGTTGGTGACCAGGGAAAGGAAGCGGTTTCCGATCCAGTGGAGCGGCAGCATGTTCTTGCGCTCACCGGTGAAGCGGCTTCCGTAGACCACCGAGGCCTTTCCCCGCAGGAGCGGGTCGAGCAGCCTGGGCCAGTCCTGCGGGTCGTACTCGAGATCGGCGTCTTGGATGAGCACCAGGTCACCGCGGACGGCGGCGAGACCGGTCCGAATGGCAGCACCTTTGCCCCGGTTGACCGGGTGGGTGAGCACCCGGACCGACGAGTCGGCCAGAGCGGCGAGCACCTTGTCCGTCCCGTCCGACGAGCCGTCATCGACCGCCACGATCTCTACGACCAAGGGGATGTCGACGGCCCGGATCCTCCGGATGATCTCCGCCACCGTCGTCCGCTCGTTGAACACCGGTACGATGACCGACAGGGTCTCGAACGTCCGGCCATCGCCGTCCGGGCCCCCGTCGTGCGACCCCGCTCGCCCATCTGCTTCCGCATCCATCTTCGCCATCAACGCGCCTTCCCTTGTGGTTCCCTCGTCGTGGTCGCCGGGTGGATCCGCATTGGGCGGCCCCTCATCGATACCCGGCGATCGCCGGGCCGTCCGGTCGTCCCTCGTTGGCGCCGAAGAACGCCACCGTGCGGGCGAGACCGTCGGCCAGCGAGGTCGAGGGCGCCCACCCGAGGGCCCGGCGCGCCAGGGTGATGTCCGGACGGCGCCTCGTCGGATCGTCCACCGGAAGGGGTTGGTGCACGATCCCTGCACGCGAGCCGGTGAGCGTCACCACCGTGCGGGCCAGCTCGAGCATCGTGTACTCGTCGGGATTGCCGATGTTGACCGGACCGGCGAGGTCCGAGTCGAACAACGCCACCAGACCGGCGACTTCGTCGGCGACATAGCAGAGGCTACGGGTCTGGCTTCCGTCGCCGTAGACCGTGAGGTCGTCGCCCCGCAGCGCCTGCACCACGAAGTTGGAGACCACCCTGCCGTCGTCGGGCCGTAGGCGGGGTCCGTAGGTGTTGAAGATCCGGGCGATCGCCACGTCGGTCCCCTTTGCCCGGCGGTGCGCCATCGAAAGTGCCTCTGCGAAGCGCTTCGCCTCGTCGTAGACGCTGCGGGGACCTACCGGATTGACGTTCCCCCAGTAGGACTCCACCTGGGGATGGACCGCCGGATCACCGTACACCTCGCTGGTCGATGCGAGCAGGAACCGGACGCCGTGTGTGGCGGCCAGCTCGAGTCCGAGGCGGGTACCCTCGCTCCCGACCGCCAGGGTCTGGAGCGGGCGGGCCAGGTAGTCCGGCGGCGAAGCGGGGCTGGCCAGATGGAACACACCGTCGATCCGACCTTCGACCGGGATGACCCTCGACACATCTGCTTCGACCACGGCGAAGCGGGGATGCCCGTCGAGGTGCGCCACGTTGGCACGCCGACCGGTGGAGAAGTCGTCGACGCACACCACTCCGTCTCCCCGATCGAGGAGGTGGTCGCAGAGATGGGATCCGAGGAATCCCGCTCCCCCCAGCACGACCAGCCTGCGAGTCACCGGCGACCGATCCCGGTGTAGTCGAACCCGAGCCGCCGGAGCTGGGCCGGGTCGAGGAGGTTCCGGGCATCGACGATGGTCGGTGTCGCAAGTCTTGAGCGCACATCGGCGAAATCCAACCACCGGAACTCATCCCACTCGGTGAGCACCACCACGGCGTCCGCGCCCTGACAGGCTGCATAGG
>DAHXOD010000015.1:0-20787 GCA_027365055.1 bacterium | reverse complement strand
CGCCCGGACCGCCCCTGGCGGCATCGGATCCGCACCGGAGCCGTCGCTGGGCTGCAGCCCCTCCATCGGAACGGACTCCGCCTCGGGCGGAACCGGGACGGTCGGGTCGAATGCCCGCACGGTGGCGCCGGTGGCCACCAGGCGTCGCACGACTTCGACCGCCGGTGAGTTCCGGAGATCGTCGGTGCCGGCTTTGAAGGTGAGGCCCCAGACGGCCACCACCGACCCGGCCAGGCCGGAGGGGCCGGAGCGGGGCGACCTTCCTCTCGACGTGCTCCGGCCGATGGCGTCGGCCACCTTGTCGACCACCCGCACGAACTGCTCCTCGTTGGTGGCGATCGCACCACGCAGGAAGGAGAAGTCGTACCCGGCCTGCTCCGCTATCTGGACAAGGGCGCGGGTGTCCTTCGGGAGGCAGCTCCCTCCCCACCCGGGACCGGGACGCAGGTACTCGAACCCGATTCGCTTGTCGTACCCGAGGCCGAGGATCACGTCCCGCACGTCGGCACCGACCGCCTCACAGAGCCCGGCCACCGCGTTGACGAAGCTGAGCTTGGTGGCCAAGAACGCGTTGGAGGCGTACTTGATGGTCTCAGCGGTGGCGGCATCGGTGATCAGGAGCGGCGCATGGGTCCCGGCGAACAGCTCCCCCACCCGGGCAGCGGCCGCTTGGTCGCCAGCACCGACCACGATCCGCTCGGGATGGAGACTGTCTTGGACGGCGGTGCCTTCCCGCAGAAATTCCGGGTTGGAGACCACGGTGACGTCCTGGCGACCCAGCACGCGCTCGACCACCAACGTCGAGCCGACCGGAACGGTCGACTTGTTGACGATGATCGATCCGGCAGCCAGCAGGGGACCGATCTCGTGCGCCACCGCCTCCACGTAGGAGAGATCGGCCGATCCGTCGTCGGCCTGGGGGGTGGGTACGCAGAGGAACACGAACTCGACCCCGTTCACTGCGTCTGCGGCATCGGTCACGAACTGGAGCCGGCCCGCGGCCTGCCCTTCCCGCACCAGCTCCTCGAGGTGGTCCTCGACGATGGGCACCCGGCCGCTCTGCAGCAGGGCCACCTTCTCCGGGTCGGTGTCGGCGCAGACCACCCGGTGGCCCAGGTGGGCAAGCGTGGCCGCAGTGGGAAGTCCGACATAGCCGACGCCGATCACCGCGACCGAGCGGCCCCGGCCGTGGGGGAGCACCCGTACGGCAGCGCCTCCATGGCCGAAGTAGGCACCGGGCGCGCCGGCCTCGGTGTCCCCGGTGGCGACCGAGGCCGACCCGACCACGCGGGGAGCGCCAGGAGCTCCGGCGCTCACGATCCCCCTCCCCTCGCCTCGGACGGGCGACGATCTGCGGTGGTCACCGGGGTCCGGCCATGGGGAGGACCCGCACCAGCCGGTCGAGCGCGTCCGTCCAGTCCGGGAGCGCGCCGAGGCCGGACAAGCGCAGTGCGGCGTTGTCCAGGCGCGAGTTGGCAGGCCGCGGAGCGGGCCGGGGGGGATCCAGCTGCTCAGTGGTGATCGCTTCGACTCGTCGCGGATCGAGTCCGGCCGAGACCAGCACGGCACGGGCGAAGCCGAACCACGTAGTCTCTCCTTGGTTGGTGACGTGGAACGTACCCGGCCGGCGATCGAGCGCCAACCCGACGATGGCCGGCGCCAAGTCGGCCGTGAAGGTGGGGGTTCCCTGCTGGTCGTCCACGAACCGAAGTGGTCCGTCACCTCCCGACATCGCGAGGCGCAACACCGTCTTGACCATGTTCGCTCCGTGGGCGCCGCTGACCCACGCGGTACGGACCACCGTGGTGCGATCGCCCCCGAGGGAGACCGCCTCGAGTTCCCCACCGAGCTTGCTCTGGCCGTAGATCGACTGCGGGTTCGTCCTGTCCCACTCGCGATAGGGGCGCTGCAGCGTCCCGTCGAAGACGTAGTCGGTGGAGACGTAGACCAGGTGGGCCCCCACCCGGCGTGCGGCCTCCGTCAGGTGGCGGGTGCCGAGGGTGTTGACGGCGAACGCACGGTCGGGATCGGACTCGCAGGCGTCGACTGCCGTGAGGGCACCCGCGTGGAGGACGATGTCGGGACGGAACGCCTCGACCGCCTCGGTCACCGCCAGGCGATCGGAGACGTCGAGCGTGTCGACGTCGGTGGAGAGCACGTCTGCTACCGCGGGGCGGCCGCTTCCCGCCACTCCCCCGTCAGGGACCTGGCCCGCCAGCACGTCCCTGAGGTCCCGGCCCAGCTGACCGTCGCCCCCGGTCACCAGCACCCGGGGCCCGGTACTCACGTCGGCGCGCCCGCCGTGTCCGGACTCGCCGCGGCCCACGAGCCCTCGAGCACCGGAGCCCGGTCACGAAGCGGTTCCCACCAGCTGCGGTGGTCCGCGTACCAGGCCACGGTGGCAGCCAGCCCTTCGGAGAAGGCGACCGTCGGCTCCCAACCGAGCGCGGTGCGGATCTTCGACGAGTCGAGCAGGTAGCGGCGGTCATGACCCGGGCGGTCCGGCACAATCTCCTTCAGAGACGGCGGACGACCGGTGGCGGCCAGCACCGCGTCGGCAATCTCCTCGATGCTCGCCTCGACGCCGCTTCCCACGTTGTAGGTCTCGCCGACCATGCCGTGTTGGAGCACCAGCTCCACGGCCCGGCAGTGGTCGTCGACGTGGAGCCATTCGCGCCGGTTCTGGGTCGACGCGTACAGCGGCAACGGCTGGTCGTCGAGCGCCTTGGCGGTGAACAAGGGGATGACCTTTTCCGGGAATTGGTACGGACCGTAGTTGTTGCAGCAATTGGTGATCGTGGCCGGCAGGCCGAACGTCTCCGAATAGGCGCGAACGACGTGATCGGCGCCCGCCTTCGATGCGTTGTAGGGCGTCCGCGGCCGGTAGGGCGTCTCCTCGGTGAACACCTCGTCGGAGTCGAGCGGGAGGTCGCCGTAGACCTCGCAGGTGGAGATGTGGTGGAATCGGGCGACCCCGTGCCTCCGTGCCGCCTCCGCCAGCGCCTGAGTGCCCAGCACGTTGGTACGGAAGAATCGGGTCGGATCGAGTACGGCCAGGCTGTTGTGGGACTCGGCGGCGAAGTTGACGATCACGTCGATCTGGTGCTCGGCGAGCACCCCGGAGACGAGGTCGAGGTCGCCGATATCACCGTGGACGAACGGCACCTGATCCTCCACGTCAATGAGATTGACCCGGTTTCCCGCGTAGGTCAGCACGTCGAGAGCGACCACCCGGTCGTCAGGGTGCCGTGTCACCCAGTAGCGGACGAAATTGGAGCCGATGAAGCCAGCGGCACCGGTCACGAGTAGTCGCATAGGCGCGAAATGCTAGTCGCTGGCACCGGCGGGGCCGGAATCAACGGACAGAGGATACCCGGGTGCGACCGGTCGGAGATGGACCACGTCACCGGCGACGACGGTACGGGACCCGCCGGACGTGTGAACCGACAGGTGCCCTTCCTCGGTGACTCCGGTCGCGACCCCACAGAATGACTCCGCCGCCAGCTCCACTCGCACCTCCGACCCGATGGTGACGCAGCGCCGGCGCAGCTCGTCGGCCTGCGCCGCCCTGCCGGCAGCCGAGTCGAGCGCGGTCACCCGGGGATCCAGCGCGTCGAGCAGCCGGTCCAGGAGCAACGTGCGGTCTACCGGGTCGGCGGTCCATTGGCTGAGCGATGTGGCGCGACCGACCAGCTCGGCCGGCAGATCGTCGTCGGTGCCGGGCCAGCCGACGTTGATCCCGATCCCGACCACCACCGGTGCCGGTCCCTCCGACCCGCCGGCGGCGTCGGCTTCGGCCAGTACACCGGCGAGCTTGCGCCCGTCCGGTGCCAGCAGGTCGTTCGGCCACTTCACGCCGGGATCGATCCCGGCCACGACCCGGCACGCATCAGCCGCGGCCAGCGCGACCACCGCACTCAGCAAGTGTCGGGACCCGAGGGGCACCGTCGGCCGGAGGAGCACCGACACCAGCAGGTTCACCCCTGGCGGCGCCTCCCAGCTCCGGCCCAGCCTGCCCCGGCCGGCCTGTTGGTGATCGGCCACCACCACCAGCCCCTCAGCGGCGCCGGCCCGGGCCTCGTCGAGCAGGTACCGGTTGGTGGAGTCGACCGATGCGAGCCATCGGACTTCGCCGAACCGGTGCTCTGGCACCGACCGATCTTACGGCAGCCGCCCCGACGTGGCAGACACCCTCCTCTGCGTGCCAGTGTGGTAGCGCCCGACGGTGGTCACCGCACCGCCAACCACTTCGAATCGAAAGGCCGAGCGTGCTGAAGAAGGTTCTCATCGCCAACCGGGGGGAGATCGCGGTCCGGGTCATCCGGACCTGCCGCGAGATGGGAGTGGCCACCGTTGCGGTCTACTCGGAGCTGGACCGCGATGCCCTCCACGTACGCCTCGCCGACGAGGCGTACGCACTCGGAGGTCAGACCGCGGCGGAGAGCTACCTCAACACCGAGGCCATCCTCGACGCCATCGAGCGCAGTGGAGCCGACGCGGTCCACCCCGGCTACGGCTTCTTCTCCGAGAACACCGACTTCGCCCGGGCGATCACCGAGCGCGGCGTCACCTTCATCGGCCCCCCGCCCGAGGCGATCGAGGTGATGGGCGACAAGATCAGTTCGAGGCACGCGGCCGAGCGGGCCGGGGTGTCGGGGGTTCCCGGTCGCTCCGAGGTGCTGCTCAGCCCGGACGAGGTGACCGCGTTCGGAGCCGAGTACGGGTGGCCGGTAGCCATCAAGGCCGCCTACGGCGGTGGCGGCCGGGGGATGAAGGTGGTCGAGGGAGCGGACGGCGCGGCTGAGGCGCTGGAGTCGGCCCAGCGCGAGGCGCTCGCCTACTTCGGTCGTGACGAGTGCTACGTGGAGCGCTACCTGGCCTGGCCCCGGCACGTCGAGATGCAGATCATCGCGGACACCCACGGCACCACCCTGTGGCTGGGTGAGCGCGACTGCTCCGCGCAGCGCCGCCACCAGAAGTTGGTGGAGGAGAGCCCGGCTCCCGACTTCCCCGACTCGGTACGCCGGGCGATGGGCGAGGCGTCGGTCAAGGTCGCCGAGGCGTGCGGGTACGTGAACGCCGGCACCGTCGAGTTCCTCTACCAGGACGGCGAGTTCTTCTTTCTCGAGATGAACACCCGGCTGCAGGTCGAACATCCGGTCACCGAGCTGGTCACCGGGCTCGACCTGGTCGAGTGGCAGCTCCGGGTGGCATCGGGCGAGCCCCTCGGGTTCACCCAGGACCAGGTGCGTCGCGACGGCCATGCGATCGAGGTGCGCATCAACGCCGAGGATCCGGCGGGCGGCGCCTTCGTCCCGTCGCCGGGGACCATCACCCGCTTGGTGGCCCCTGGGGGTCCCGGGGTGCGTCTCGATGCCGGCTACGGCACGGGTGACACGGTCAGCCAGTTCTACGACAACCTGATCGCCAAGCTGGTGGTCTGGGGCAAGGACCGGGAGTCGGCCCGCCGCCGGATGCTCCGGGCCATCGAGGAGACCGTGGTGGAGGGCGTCGCCACCACGCTCCCCGCCGACGTCGCCATCCTCGCCCACCCCGACTTCGCCGGGGCCACCCACTCGACCAACTGGGTGGAGCAGTCCCTCGACCTGAGCTCAGTGACCGCCGGACCCGTCGCGTCCGTCGCCGAGGGAACCGGCGGGACCGGGGAGCCCCGAGTGCTCCGAGACGTGACCGCCGAAGTCGACGGCCGCCGCTACCAGGTCAAGCTGTGGGTCCCCGACCTGGGCGAGCTGCCGGTCGGTCCGGCGGGCGGGCGGGGCCCGTCGGGTCCCACTCGGCCCAAGGCCACAGCCAGCGCATCCGGTTCCGGCACCGTAGCGGTGCCCATGCAGGGAACGGTGGTCAAGGTGCTGGTCGAGGTGGGGGACGCTGTCGAGGTCGGCCAGACCATCTGCGTGCTCGAAGCGATGAAGATGGAGAACAACGTCAACGCGGAGAAGGCGGGTACGGTGACCGAACTGAAGGTGGCTGCCGGTGCCTCGGTCGGCCCCGGCGACGTCATCGCCGTCATCGACTGAGCGACCCGCCGGGGCCGTCGGGCGCCGCCCTCGCCTCACCCTGAGAGAGGACCGACATGCGAGCCGAGGACACAAGCGACACCACAGGCGGCGGCACGGGCGCAGCTTCGGGCGGCTCGGGCGGGACCGGCATCTCCGCGCATGCGGGCGCCGCTTCCACCTCGGTCGACGGGGCACGGGACGAGCTGGTCGATCTCAGCCACGCCATCCACAGGTGCCCGGAGACGGCGTTCGAGGAGGAGCGGGCGGCCACGTGGACCGCGGCACTGCTCGAACGCCATGGGTTCTCGGTGACCCGCGGCGTCGCCGGCATGCCCACCGCGTTCAGCGCCCAGATCGGGTCGGGGCCGCTGGTGATAGCGCTCTGCGCGGAGTACGACGCCCTGCCCGGGGTCGGCCACGCCTGCGGTCACAACATCATTGCCGCCGCCGCGGCCGGTGCGGCGATCGGGCTCGCTCCCGTCTCCGACGCGCTGGGACTCACCGTCCGCGTCCTCGGCACCCCGGCCGAGGAGGGCGGCGGGGGGAAGGTGGTGATGCTCGACCACGGCGTGTTCGACGACGTCCACGCGGCGATGATGGTGCACCCGTGGCCGACAGACCGCCTCGAGGCCACCTGCCTGGCTGTGGCCCACTTCGACGTGCACTTCACCGGGCGGACCGCCCATGCCTCCGCCGCGCCGTGGCAGGGGGCCAACGCCGGTGACGCCATGGTGATCGCCCAGGTCGCCCTCGGTCTCCTCCGCCAGCAGCTCCCACCCGGCGACCAGATCCACGGGGTGGTGACCGAGGGGGGGGAAGCGGCCAACATCATCCCCTCGGCGGTCAGCGGTCGGTTCATGGCCCGCTCCCTCACCATCGACGGGCTCCGGGCGCTGGAACCGAGGGTCCGGGCCTGCTTCGAAGCGGGGGCCCTGGCCACCGGTACCGCGGTCGGCTTCGAGCCGCTGGCTCCCGACTACACGCACATGGAGAGCGACCCCGCTCTGTTGGCTCGCTACCGGGCCAACGCCGAGCAGCTGGGTCGTTCGTTCCCGTTCGACGACGACGGCTCACCCCGGCCGACCTTCTCCACCGATATGGCCAACGTCTCCCTGGCGGTTCCCACCATCCATCCGTTGCTCGGCATCGAGACAGGTGGCGCGGTCAACCATCAACCCGAGTTCGCGGCGGCCTGCGTCACCGCGTCGGCCGCCACCGCGGTGCGGGACGGCGCACTGTCGTTGGCGTGGACGGTGATCGACGCCGCCGAGCCCGGACCGCTGCGTGACCGGCTCCTGGCGGGAACGGCCGGCTGACCGGGCGCGCCGCCTGACCGCTGGTCAACCTCCGGGGCGGTACTCCCCGAACACGCCCCGGAGCACATCGGACACCTCACCGAGGGTGGCCATGCGACCGAGCGCCACCTTCATCGGCACCAGCAGGTTCTGGGTGCCACGGGCCGCTGACTCCACGTCGGCCAGGGCCGCGTCCACGCCAGCCTGGTCGCGCTCGGACTTGACCCGCTTCACCGAGGCCACTTGAGAACGCTGCAGCTCCTCGTCGATCGGGAACACGTCGGCGGGGTCGTCCGTCTCGTCCACGAACCGGTTCACCCCGACCACGATCTTTTCGTCGGCGTCGATGGCCTTGGCATAGGCATAGGCCGCCTGCTCGATCTCCTGTTGCATGTACTGGGCCTCGATGGCGTCGACCGCGCCCCCCATGCCGTCGATCCGCTCGAGATACTCCCACGCAGCACGCTCCACGTCGTCGGTCAGCGACTCGACGAACCACGATCCGGCCAGCGGATCGACGGTATCGGCGATCCCCGACTCGTAGCCGACGATCTGCTGGGTCCGCAGGGCGATCTTGGCGGCCTTTTGGGTGGGGAGGCCGAGTGCCTCGTCGAAGCCGTTGGTGTGCAGGCTCTGGGTGCCTCCCAACGCCGCGGCCATGGCCTGCACGGTCACCCGGACGATGTTGTTCTCGGGCTGCTGGGCGGTCAGCGTGGAGCCACCGGTCTGGGTGTGGAACCGCAGGAGCGTGGACTTCACGTCCTTGGCACCGAAGCGCTCCGTCATGATCTTCGCCCACATCCGCCTCGCCGCCCGATACTTGGCGACTTCCTCGAACAGGTTGTTGTGGGCGTTCCAAAAGAAGCTCAGCCGGGGAGCGAACGCGTCGACCTCGAGCCCGGCGGCGAGCGCTGCCTCGACATAGGCGATCCCGTTGGCGATGGTGAACGCGATCTCCTGGACGGCCGTCGACCCGGCTTCGCGGATGTGGTAGCCCGAGATCGAGATGGTGTTCCATGCCGGAAGGTGCTCGGCGCAGTAGGAGAACGTGTCGGTGACCAGGCGCATCGAGGGCCTCGGAGGATAGATGTACGTCCCGCGCGCCACGTACTCCTTCAGTATGTCGTTCTGGATGGTGCCGTTCAGCTGAGAGGAGGCAACCCCGTTCTCCTCGGCCACCAGTTGGTAGAACAGCAGCAGAATTGCCGCAGTGGCGTTGATGGTCATCGAGGTGCTGACGGTGTCGAGCGGCAGGCCCGCCAGCAGCAGGCGCATGTCCTCGAGTGAGTCGATGGCCACCCCGACCTTGCCCACCTCACCTTCGGAGCGGGGGTGGTCGGAGTCGTAGCCCATCTGGGTGGGGAGGTCGAAGGCACACGACAACCCGGTCTGGCCGGCACCCAACAGGAACTTGAAGCGCTCGTTGGTGGACGTCGCGGTGCCGAACCCGGCGTACTGACGCATGGTCCACAGGCGACCCCGGTACATGTCAGGGCGGATTCCCCGGGTGAACGGGTAGCTGCCGGGCTCGCCGAGCCGCTCGGTCGGATCCCATCCCTCGAGGTCCGCGGGGCCGTAGACGGGCCGGATCTCGATTCCGGAATCGGTCGAGCGCTCGCCGGAGCCCGGGGAGGAGGTGCCGTTGGGTGCCATGACCCCCAGGTTACGGCGTCGGGCGGGAACGTTCAGACGGTCGCCACCGCGCAACCAGGCCGCGCAGGTCGCCGTCGTCGTCATGCCAGAACGACGGCCGCTCAAAACCGGAAGCCGCCAGGTGGGTCCCGATCGCCGTCCCCTGTTCCCCGCCGATCTCGGTGAGCAGCCACCCGCCCGGCCGCAGCAGGCGCGATGCTCCCGTGACCAGGCGGCGGAGGATGTCGAGCCCGTCGGGGCCGCCGTCCAGAGCCAGGCGCGGTTCGTACCGGACCACGTCGGGCGCCAGCAAGCGCATCGCGCCGGTCGGCACGTAAGGCGCCACTGCGGTCACCACGTCGAACGAACGACTGCCAAGGCCGCAGTCAAGGTCGGCCACCACCACGGCCACCCCGTTGCTGCGGGCACAGGTGGCAGCACGCCGGTCGAGATCCGTGGCGACAACGGTCGCGCCGGGGTCGACCGAGCTGAGGTAGGCGGCGACCGCCCCGACCCCCGTGCACAGGTCGGCCGCTCGCCCACCCTTCGGGAGCAACCGACCCGCACGCGCTGCCAGCTCCTCGGTCTGGTACCGGGGCACGTAGACGCCGGCAGCAACGTGCAGGGTCCGACCCAGAAAATCGATCTGCCCGGTGATCCAGGCCAGCGGCTCCCCTTGCTCGCGTCGCGACACCCAGCGTTCCAAGGTACCCCGGTCGGGAGCAGACGCCATCAGCTCCCCGGCCTCCTCCTCCGCGGCGACGCAGCCGGCACGGGTCAATCGTTCGAGGACCGCAGACCGAACTGCCTCTCTCCCGGCCGATTGCTCCTCGACGGTCACGCCGGAGGCCAGGCCGTCCCTGTTCGAACGGTCAATCGCCGGGCGGTGCCACCGCATGGGGCATGCAGAGGTCGTCGTACTCGGCGATGACGATGTCGGCGGCGTCGGGACCGCACGCCGGGCACTCCGGGTCGCGATGGACCTTGAACGTCCGGGTGCTCTGCTCGAGCGCATCGTAGGCGAGGAGCCGCCCCTGGAGGGTCTCGCCGATCCCCAACAGGATCTTGAGAGTCTCGATGGCCTGGATCGAACCGACGATGCCCGGCAGCACGCCGAGCACGCCCGCCTCCGAGCAGCTCGGGGCGAGCTCGGCTGGCGGCGGCTCGGGGATCATGCAGCGGTAGCACGGCCCTTCGTACGGGTTGAACACCGTGGCCTGGCCCTCGAACCGGAAGATCGAGCCGTGCACCACCGGAATCCGCTTCAGCAACGAGGCATCGTTGACCAGGTAGCGGGTGGGGAAGTTGTCGGTGCCGTCCACGATCACGTCGTAGCCGTCGATGATGTCGAGGACGTTGTCGGCGCCGAGGCGGACGTCGTAGGTGACGACCGTGACGTCGGGGTTCATCAACGTCAGTGTCTTCTTCGCCGAGTCGACCTTCCGCTCGCCGATCCGGTCGGTGTTGTGGAGGATCTGTCGCTGCAGGTTGGAGGCGTCGACCACGTCCATGTCGATGATGCCGATGGTGCCCACACCGGCGGCTGCCAGGTAGAGCCCGGCCGGCGACCCGAGGCCGCCGGCCCCGAGCAACAGCACCTTGGCGTCGAGCAGCTTGAGCTGACCGACCTCTCCCACTTCGGGGAGCAGCAGGTGGCGCTGGTAGCGGTTGCGCTGCTCGGGGGTGAGCGTCGCGGGCGTCCGCCAGTCCCGACCCTCGTCCTTCCACCTGTTGAACCCGCCGGTCACCGACGCCACGTCGGTGTAACCCAGATCCTGCAAGGTCTGGGTGGCGAACGCGGAGCGAACGCCGCCAGCGCAGTAGACCACGAGATGGGCGCCCTTGTCCGGAATCCGCCCCTCCACCGCGAGCTCGAGGTTCCCCCTCGGGATATGCACAGCGCCGGGAAGGGCACCCTGCTCGTATTCGTCTGGCTCACGCACGTCGAGAGCGATGGCGCCGGCCGCGGTCAGCTCCTGCTCAGCCCGTGCAGGGTCGATCTCTCGCACCGCGGCTTTTGCCTCGGCCAGCATCTCTCGGAACGTCGGCACCCTGATCACGATTCCTTCCTCGGTGATCGACACCCCTGACGTCGGTCACCGTGCTCGCTCATCGACGTCGTCGCTGATCGACGTGTCGCTGACTTGCTCGTGCGCTTCCTCGAGCGTCGGCTTCGTCGCGAAGCCCTCGCCGGACACCACCACGGTGCCCGGTCGCTCTCCGGTAAACACTACCAGTCTGGTCAACATTCCCTCCGCCCCCAAGGAGTCGGGTCCCTGGGGCCCGCGCCGCCTCGACCGGGCCGGTAGCGTTCCGGCGATGGAGCTGCGCGACACCGTCCGCCGACGACGCATGCTCCGGAACTTCACCGGTCGGCCCCTCGATCACGAGACGGTGGACGCCATCTTGAGCGATGCCGCCCGAGCACCGTCGGCCGGTCATACCCAGGGTCGTGACTTCGTGGTGCTCACCGGTCCGGACGAGACCGCTCTCTACTGGGAAGCAACGACCGACCCGGAGTGGCGAGCGACGTCCCGACGGTTCGGTGGGCTCTCCCGGGCCCCGGTGGTCGTCCTCGTGTTCGCAGATCCGGGCGCGTACCGGTCCCGCTACCAGGCACCGGACAAGGTCCGCCCCGACGGCGTCGCGGTCGAATGGGTCGTACCGTACTGGCACGTCGATGCCGCCTTTGCGACCATGACCATCCTGCTCCGGGCAGTGGACGAGGGCATCGGGGCCGCGTTCCTCGGGAACTTCCGGGGCGAGGACGCGCTGCGCGCCGCGCTCGGTGTGCCCGGCGACCGCTGCTGGCTCGGGGCAGTGCTGCTCGGGGAAGCGGCGGAGCCGGATCCGCCGTCGCCGTCGCTGGCGCGGGGGCGGCGACCGTTCGCAGAGGTCGTCCACCGGGGAGCCTGGTGAGGGACGTCCTGGCCGCCGGGTACGGAACCCGGGCGGGGGGAGTCGGGCACGGTTCCCGGCCAGGTGAGCGGACCGTTGGCAGGTTCCCGGCAAGCTCGTAGCGCCAACGTGACGGGGTCCGACCATCCGGCCCCAAGGCCGCCGAGCGGCGCACCCCCACCGGACGCCGAGGAGGAACCATGCCTGTCACGACTGCCCGCCCACCCGTTCCACCGGCGACACCCGTTCCACCCGTTCCACCCGCGACAGCTGATCGCCCCTCGACGGCCTCCCGGCAGGCCCAGCCGGTCCGGCACGGCGACGACAGGGGCGGCGACGCGCCACGCGAAGACCCAGGCAACCAGCCAGCGACCATCCGGGTGGTCCCCTGGATCGACGCGATCGCCGATCCCCACGGCGTGCACGCCTGTTCGCGCTATGTCGAGCTCTACTGGTTGGGCATCCTCGGTCCGTCCGCCACCTGGCTCCTCCGCCGGCTCTCCTACGGCCTCGAGATCAGTGCCGCCGGCTTCGACCTCGACCTCGCCGAGACGGCCCGGTGTCTCGGGCTCGGTGAGCGCATGGGAAAGAACTCACCGTTCCGCCGTTCCCTCCAGCGGCTCACCACCTTCGGCCTCGCCCGCCCATACGGTTCGGGGTCCCTGGCCGTCCGAACCCGCATCCCCCCACTGCCCCTGCGCCACCTCGAACGACTGCCGACCTCGCTCCAACAGAGCCATCGGCGGTGGACCGCCGAACGGTCACTGCCCGAGCCCGAGCAGATGAGGCGCCGAGCCGCTCGCCTGGCCGCCGGGCTGGCGGCCGGAGGCGCCGGCCTGGCAGACATCGAGCGTCGACTCGGAGAATGGCAGTTCCATCCGGCGGTCGCCTACCGGGCCGCTTGCGTCGCGACCAACGGGCACGCGACTGCAGGCACCTCGCCTTCGCGACTCACCGAATGAGCATCTGGTGACGCACCTTCAGTTCAGCGGCTCGCCGGGGGACGGCGACGTGCCTTCCGGCTCCCGGACCAGGGACGCGGCGACTGCGGGGGACAGCAGCAGCTCGACCAGGGTACGCACCCCGAAGCCCGTCCCTCCCTTGGCGAAGTAGCCGGCGCGCTCGTCCGAACGGGCCGGACCGGCGATGTCGAGGTGGACCCAGGGCACCGAACCGACGAACTCGCGCAGCAGCATGGCGGCGGCGATCGCCCCCGCCTGCCCGGCCCGGCCCACGTTCTTCATGTCGGCGATCTCCGAGTCGATGTGGGACCGGTAGTCGTCGGGAAGCGGCAGGGGCCACGAAGGTTCGCCCGCCCGCTCCCCCGCGGCGCGCACGTCCGCACACAGGCGCTCGTCGTTCCCGAAGAGCCCCGCGATCTCTTTGCCGAGCGCAACCACGGCGGCACCGGTCAAGGTGGCGAGATCGATGATGGCGTCCGGACCAGCTTCCACCGCCAATGACAGGGCGTCGGCGAGGACCAGCCGGCCTTCGGCATCGGTGTTCAGCACTTCGATGGTCTTGCCGTTGCGGGCGGTCAGGACATCACCGGGCTTGGTCGCCTCACCGCTCGGCATGTTCTCCGTCAACGGCGTGATGGCGGTGACACGGATCTGCGCCCCCAGCGCGGCCAGGGCGTCGAGCGCGCAGAGCACAGCGGCTGCTCCCGCCATATCGGTCTTCATCGTCTCCATCCCCGAGGCGGTCTTCAGCGACAAACCACCGGAGTCGAACGTGATCCCCTTACCCACCAGCACGACGTGGGGAGTTCGACCGGCGATCTCCACCGGCTTGGAGGGCCGGTACTCGGCCACCACCAGGCGGGGCGGCTGGGTGGAGCCGCGGGCGACGCCGAGGACACCGCCGAGCCGCTCCGTCCCGATCCGCTCTGCGTCCCAGACGTCGACGGAGATCTGGGGTACGTCGCGGAACCGGCGCACGAACAGCTCGGCGAACTTCCAGGGGGTCAGCGAGCTGGGCGGCTGGTTGACCAGATCCCTGGCCAGGCTCACCGAGTCGGCGATCCTCGCTCCCCGGGCCACCCCCTCGGCGGCCGACCCGGCCTCCGCCGGAGACTCGGTGGCGATCACCAGGCGGCCCAGGCGACCGGGACGCTCGCCCGTCCGGTAGGTGTCGTAGCGATACCAGGCCAGCGCCGCTCCAATCGCCAACGCCTCGGCGACGCGGGCGACCGGGAGCGACAGGCCGCTCGGCAACAAGAAGGCGGCCGTCTCACCGTCGCCGATCGCTCGCACGCACGCCGCGGCAGCACGGCGCAGCATTTCGATGCCGGCATCCCCGACGAGCGCCGACGGCTCGCCCACACCGACCAGGACGGTATCGGGACCGGCCGGTGCCGCCGGATCGGGGGGGGTGGCGCCGTCGTCACCGCTCGCGGCCTGGAGCCGCGCCGTGGCGGAGGACAGGGCGTGGAACGCCACCGTCTGACCCACCTTGCCGGTGAATCCCTGCCGCTTGCACCAGGCGACGTCGAGCACGGCCGGCACCCTCGCTCCGGCGATGTCGGCGGACACTCCGGCGGCCGGCTGGGGTCCTTCCGGACCGGCGAAGACGGGAACCGCCACGGCGACCAAGCCCCTGGGAAGTGCCGACGCAGTTGCACTCTCGATCCTCATGACCGACCTCCCTCGATCGTTCCCTCCGACACGACCGCTCGCCCTTGGGCATCCTGCCCATTGGTACCGGCGCCCTGGGTATCGTCAACGGTGGCGCCCGCCGGGGACCGGGGCGTTCGAGCCAGCATGTGCTCGTCCCCCTCCGTCCACCGGGCCATGGCCCACAGCAGGTCAGACAGGCGGTTCAGGTAGCGCCCGACCGCGGACCCCTCGATGGGGTGGGTGACCGTCAGGCGCTCGGCCCGGCGCACCACCGTGCGAGCCAGATCCAGAGCGGCAGAGGCTCTGGTGGAACCGGGTATCACGAACTCGGCGGGAAGGTCGAACCGCTCGATCAGTCCGTCGATCCAGGTCTCGAGCGCCTCCACCATCTCGTCGGTGACCAGGGTCGTACCCGCGGCCAGCTTGTGGCGGTTGGCCGGATCGGTGGCCACCTCCGCCATCAACACGTAGAGATCGCGCTCCAAGCGGACCAGGAGCCCGTCGAGCTCCGAACCCGGGACAGCTTCGGCACGGGCCATCCCCATCGACGCCTGCGCCTCGTCGACCGCGCCGTTGATCTCCATGGCGGGGGAATCCTTGGCCACCCGCCCGCCATAGAGCAGGCCGGTGGTCCCGTCATCGCCGGTCTTCGTGTAGATCCGCACTTTGGTCATCGCACCCTCACCGTCTTTGGTCGCCGACTGACGCTGCCGCGGCCGGACTGACGCCGCCGACCGGGCGCCGCCCGGTCAACTGTTCGATCGGATGCTAAGCCAAGTCGGGCCACGGGCGGTCAGACCACCGGTATCCTGGGGGGACGATGGCCGACCGTGATCCTTCCCCGTCTGCCTACCTGCGCGCCACCTCCGAACGGGTGGTCGTCTTCGACGGTGCGATGGGGACCAACCTGCAGCTGGCCGGGCTCACCGCCGACGACTTCGGTGGCGCCGACCTCGAAGGATGCAACGAGCTCCTCGTGGTCACCCGGCCGGACGTCATCGACCGGGTCCACCGATCGTTCCTCGAAGTCGGTTGCGACGTGGTCGAGACCGACACGTTCGGCGCCTTCGGGCCCGTCCTCGCCGAGTACGGGCAGGCCGACCGGGTCGACGAGCTGAACCGGGCCGCCGCCCACCTCGCCCGCCAGGCGGCGGACGACTTCTCCACGCCGGGCCGGCCCCGCTGGGTGGCGGGCAGCATCGGACCGGGTACCAAGTTCCCGACCCTCGGCCAGATCCGTTACGCCGATCTCCGGGATGCCTATGAGCAACAGGCGAGAAGCCTCCTCGACGGGGGTGTCGATCTCATCCTGGTCGAGACGGTCTTCGACCTGTTGCAGGCCAAGGCGGCGATCAACGGCTCCCGGCGCGCCATGCGGGCCACCGGCCGCCATGTCCCGATCCAGGCCCAGGTCACGATCGAGCTGACCGGCACCATGCTGCCCGGCACCGAGATCGGGGCGGCGCTGTGCGCGCTCGAGGCGATGGACGTGGACCTGATCGGTCTCAACTGCGCCACCGGACCATCGGAGATGTTCGAGCCGCTCCACCACCTGACCGGCCATTCGCGCCTCCCGGTGACCTGCCTCCCCAATGCCGGCCTCCCGTCCGTCGTCGACGGGGCGATGCACTACGACCTCACGCCCGAGCAGCTGGCCGGGTTCCACCGGCAGTTCGTCAGCGAGCTCGGGGTCTCGGTGATCGGCGGTTGCTGCGGCCCCCCCGGAGCATCTGGCCGCGGTGGTGGAGGCCTGTGCCGGGCTGACCCCGGCCGTCCGCACCCCCGAGCCCGAGCCAGGGGCGGCGTCCATCTACACCCACGTCCCCTTCACCCAGGACTCCTCGTTCCTGGTGGTCGGCGAGCGGACCAACGCCAACGGCTCCAAGAAGTTCCGCGAGGCGATGCTCGAGGGCGACTGGGACACCTGTGTGGGGATGGCGCGCGATCAGGTGAAGGAGGGCTCCCACCTCATCGACGTCTGTGTCGACTACACCGGTGCCGACGGCATCGCCGACATGGAGCAGGTGATGTCGCGCTTCGCCACCCAGTCCACGGTGCCCCTGATGGTGGACTCCACCGAGGCGCCGGTCGTCGAGACCGCCCTGTCGTGGATCGGTGGGCGGGCGGTGGTCAACTCGGTCAACCTCGAAGAGGGCGACGGCGAGGGAACCCGGCTCGACTCGTTCCTCACCCTGGCCCGCGAGTTCGGGGCCGCGGTGGTGTGCACCTGCATCGACACCGAGGGGCAGGCCCGCACCGCGGAGTGGAAGCTGCGGGCGGCCAGGGCGATCCACGACATCGCCACCGAGCGCTACGGGCTTCGGCCTTCCGACCTCATCTTCGACCCCCTGGCTCTCCCCCTGTCGACCGGTATGGAGGAGAGCCGGAAGGACGGCATCGAGACCATCGAGGGGATCCGCCGGATCAAGGCCGAGCTTCCCGGCGTCTACACCATCCTCGGCCTGTCCAACGTGTCCTTCGGGCTCAACCCGGCAGCGCGGCAGGTCCTCAACTCGGTGTTCCTCCACGAGTGCGTGGCAGCCGGTCTCGACGCGGCGATCGTCCACGCGTCGAAGATCCTGCCGCTCTCCAAGGTCGACGAGCGGGCGCGCGAGGTCTGCCTCGATCTGATCTACGACCGGCGCCGGCCGGGCTACGACCCCCTTACCGAGCTCCTCGCCCTGTTCGAGGGGGCCTCGACCTTCTCGGTCTCCTCGGGAGAGGACCGGTCGGGTTGGACGGTCGAGCGGCGACTCGAGCAGCGGATCGTGGACGGGGACCGCAACGGTCTCGAGTCCGACCTCGACGAGGCGATGGCCGCCGGACTGGCACCGCTCGCCATCGTCAACGACCTGCTCCTGGCCGGGATGAAGACGGTCGGCGAGCTGTTCGCCTCCGGGGAGATGCAGCTGCCGTTCGTGCTCGGCTCCGCCGAGACCATGAAAGCCGCGGTCGCCCATCTCGAGCCCCACATGGAGAAAGCGGACCAGGGCGGCAAGGGGACCATGGTGCTGGCCACCGTGAAGGGGGATGTCCACGACATCGGGAAGAACCTGGTCGACATCATTCTGACCAACAACGGCTACCAGGTGAAGAACCTCGGCATCAAGGTCGGCATCGCCGACATGGTGGCCGCGCTCGAGGAGACCGGGGCCGACGCCATCGGGATGAGCGGACTGCTGGTCAAGTCGACCCTGATCATGCGCGACAACCTGGAGGAGCTCAACCGGCGGGGACTGTCCCACATCCCGGTGATCCTCGGAGGAGCTGCGCTCACCCGGACCTACGTCGAGCGCGACCTCCGGGCGGTCTACGACGGGCGCCTCTTCTACGGCAAGGACGCCTTCGAAGGGCTCCGCACCATGGACCGCCTGGTGGAGATCAGCCGCACCGGTGACGACGACCCCGACTTCGGGCGGGTCAGCGGCGGGCGCGACCTGGGGCCGAGGAAGAGCGAGCTTCGCAGGCAGCGGGCGGAGGAGGCGATCGAACGGGGGGACGTGCTCCCGGTCCGTGCGCCCACCGTGGCCGCCGACAACCCGCTGTTCGCACCACCCTTCGTCGGCAGCCGGGTCGCCAAGGGGATCCCCCTCGACGACATCGCCGCCTACCTCAACGAGACCGCGCTCTTCCGCAACCAGTGGGGGTTCCGGCCCGAGCCGGGCGAGGACGACACCGCGTTCAAGGACCGGGTGCGCGGGCTCCTGCGCGAGCAGATGGCGGAGGCCAAGTCGGCGCAGCTGCTGCTTCCCCAGGTCGCCTGGGGGCACTTCCCCGCCAACGCGGACGGCGACGACCTGGTCGTCTACAAGGACGAGAGCCGCAGCGCCGAGTGGATGCGCTTCACGTTCCCGAGGCAGGTGGAGGATCCCTGGCTCTGCATCAGCGACTTCTTCCGGCCCACCGGTTCGGCGGACGAGGACTACGCCACCTTCCAGGTGGTGACGATGGGACAGCGGATCTCGGAGGAGACCGCCCGCCTGTTCGCGGCCGACGAGTACCAGCGCTACCTCTACCTCCATGGCCTCGGGGTCGAGATGGCGGAGGCGCTGGCCGAGTACTGGCACCGCCGGATCCGCGAGGAGCTGGGCTACGCGTCGGAGGACGGCCCCTCCCTGGCCGGCCTGTTCCGCCAGAAGTACCGGGGCGGCCGCTATTCGTGGGGCTACCCGGCCTGCCCCGACCTCGAGGACAACGCCAAGGTGGTCGAGCTGCTGGGAGCGGAGCGCATCGGCGTCGAGGTGAGCGACGGGTTCCAGCTCCATCCTGAACAGTCCACCACCGCCATCATCTGCCACCACCCCCAAGCCAAGTACTTCGTGGCGTAGGGAACGGTGGGAGGCCGACGGCTCCAGGCGACTCGCGGCGGACCCCTCCGGTTCGGAGCCGGTCGTTCCACCACCCTCCTCGGAACGTCGGCGCCGACCCCGGACACGCCGACGGTGGCCCCTCGAGTGTGGAGGGCACGCGCAGCTCTTCGGACGCGGTCGGTCGCTGCCGTGCTGACTGCAGTGTCCGCGCTGGCCGCGACAGCCATGCTGTCGGCGATCGTGACCGCGCCGGGAGCGCAGGCGACCACCGTACCGGTCCGCTATCCCCCGATCAGCTCGGTGATCATCACCGAGCCCCTCCCCGGATTCACTGCGGCCGTCCCCGGACCGACGAACGGTCCACTCACCGCTTCCGGGTTCGCCGCCCAGTCGTCGAATCCGACACAGGCCACCTCCGAGTTCGACGCCCTGGCCCGCCGGCCAGGGTTCGCGGCGTACCTGCGCCTGTGGACCGATCTCCACGGGACCGGCAAGGGTGCCAACGACATCGTCGTCACGTTGTTCCGCGTCACCGATCCGGCCCAGCGGGCCGACCTGGTCTCCGGGCTACGACTTCCCTACGAGCAGGCGTCGGGAGCCACCCTGTTCCGCGTCCCGAGCATCCCCGGTGCCGGTGGTTACACCGTGCCGATCACGTCACCGTCGGTCACGGAGCAGGTGGTGGTGTTCAGCACGGGGTCCTATGTCGCCGCGGTGCAACTCGCCTCCTCGGATGCGGCCAGCAACCCGGCGCCGTTCAGCAGTGCCGATGCCATCGGAGTTGCATTCAGCCAGTACCTGGCCATGGTCGACTCCCCCGGTGTGCCGGTCCGACGGCCGGCCTCGCCCACGACGGCCGGGTCCGCACGAAGCGGAGGCCTCCATCTCGGCGGCGTCCTGGTGGTGCTCGCCGGCATCGCGGTGCTCGCCGCTCTGGCGTGGCTCACCGACAGACGGCTTCGGCCCCGGCACAGCCAACCGATCGACGACCCGTGGGGACCGACCGCGGCGCTTGCCGCCATGGGGGCGCTCGCCATCCCTGCGAGCCGGCCACCGGTCGACGGTGATCCGTCGCACCTCCCGCACCTGCTGCCCGGGACCGAACCCGGATGGCAGCCGGATCCTTCCGATCCGGTCGATTCCGTCCGCTACTGGGACGGGGAGAGGTGGACAGCGCACCTGGCCCGACGGACCGCGAGCGACGGAGCGTCGTAGTCAACCGCTGGTTCACCACCCCGGGCGCCCGTCGTCACTACGATGTGCGCCAATGAGCGCGTCGGTGATGGGCGAACGATTCGTGGCGACGCAGCTTTCCCTGACCGCTTCCCACCTCCGCTTGGCGGGGATCGTCGTGGTAGTGGTGCTCGTACTGTTCGTCGGCATCCGCCAGATCCTGCACGCCCGCGACCTGAAGCGGCGGAAGGCGGCCTCGGTCGGCTACCACGATCGCGATGTGGCCCACTACGGTGTCGGGCCCGCTGGCTTCGCCGGAGCAGCATCGGCTCGGACCGCAGACGGAACCCCGCTGGCTCCGTCGTTCGGTCCCGGTGGGCCCACAACTCCACCGGTGAAGAGGGGGCTCGCTCCACAAAGCGCCGGCGCTCCACGACCGGCACCGGCTGCGACCCCGACCACGCTGGGTACCCCGGCTGTTCCGGCCCAGTCACCGATCGGCCCGGCCGCACGACCGCGGGTGCCGGCAGCCGGATGGCTGCCCGACCCCTCCGGCGATCCCACGCTCCTCCGCTACTGGGACGGGAGCAACTGGACGCCACACACTGCCCGAAGCAGCAGCGCCCGAAGCAGCAGCGCCTGAGCAGCAGCGCCTGAGCAGCAGCGCCTGAGCAGCAGCGCCTGAGCAGCAGCGCCTGAGCAGCAGCGCCTGAGCAGCCAGAGGGCACGGTCGGCCACGACGTGCGGAGAGCAGGGACGACCGCCCCGAGAGACAGGGGTTCGCGCTGCGGCACCCGAACAGGGCTGCGGGGCGGCCCCCTCTGTGTCAACCTTGGCTTGG
>DAHXOD010000159.1 GCA_027365055.1 bacterium | reverse complement strand
CGCGATCCGACGACGGCCCCCCGGCCGACGCCAGCCGGTCAGTCAGGCGACCCGCGGGTCGGGGCTCTCGGCGTCGATGCCGTAGGTCGCGATCGCGGTCTCGATCTCCTCGGACTTGGCCTCGCCGGCGTGGCGGAGACCGTCGAGGACGGCGACGACCACGTGGGCGGCGTCGGTCTCGAAATGACGGCGGAGCATCTCGCGGTCGTCGCTGCGGCCGAAACCGTCGGTGCCGAGCGGGGTGAACGGCCCGGGCACCCAGCGCGCGACCTGCTCGGGGACGATCTTCATGAAGTCGGTGACCGCTACCACCGGGGCTTCGGCGGCCGGACCGTCCCGGAGGGCCTCGGTCACGTAGGGCACCCGGGGCTGGAGGTGGGGGTGGAGCCGGTTCCAGCGCGTCCTCCCGGAGAGCCTTGTAGGAGGTCGCCGACCACAGCTCGGCGGAGACGTCGTGGCGCTCGGCGAGCAGACGCGCGGCCTCTTCGGCTGCCCGCCAAGCGGTGCCGGAGAAGACGATCCGCGCCCGGCGCGACGGACCCTCGGGACCAGGGGCGTAGCGGTACAGGCCCCGCAGGATGCCCTCGTCGACCCCTTCGGGCTTGGCGGGCATCGGGTAGTTCTCGTTGTAGAGGGTCAGGTAGTAGAAGACGTCCTCGGGCGCGTCGCCGTACATCCGGGCGATGCCGGCCTCGACGATCGCTGCGGTCTCGTAGGCGAACGCCGGGTCGTAGGCCTGGCAGTTGGGCACCACCGACGCGAGCACGAGGGAGTGACCGTCGTCGTGCTGGAGC